>CAYRJT010000186.1:0-5658 GCA_964424675.1 uncultured Lachnospiraceae bacterium | reverse complement strand
ATTGTCTGGAGCTGAAAGACAAGTATAAGAGCACGCATCCTGTGGCAGGACTGGATGTATCCATTTTGCAGGAACAGGTACTGGCTCCGGTTCTGAATATATTTGATCCGAAGACGGATCATAGAATTGATTTTGTCGGTGGTATCAGAGGACTGGAAGAGCTGGAAAGAAGAGTACGGAGTGACTGTGAAGCTGCATTTGCGATGTATCCGACTTCAATAGAAGAATTATTCAATGTTGCTGATGCAGGCTTGCTGATGCCACCTAAATCCACATGGTTTGAGCCAAAACTCAGGAGTGGATTGTTTATACATGCTTTAGACGGAGACATGGAGGTTTTATAATGAATACAAAACTCTATAAACTAATGAACTGGGCGCGAATTGAAGGAGTTGTCTATTCAGAAGAGGATCATCCCCATGATATCCTTGGCACACAAACCGTAAGCGGAGGGACTCTGATCCAGACATTTCAGCCATATGCCAGACAGGTATCAGTGTCGATTAAGGATCAGGCTCATATGATTCCGATGGAGCTTGTTGATGAGGAAGGCTTTTTTGCAGTATTGATCAAAGACAAGTCAAAGTTTGAATATACTTATCAGACTGTATTAAAAGATGGAACCGTCAGAGAAGTGAAAGAACTGTATAATTACGAATCCACAGTCAGGGAAAGAGATGCCAGAAAATTCAATGCCGGACTTCATTATGAAGTATATGACATGCTCGGTGCACATCTTCGGGAAATGAACGGTGTCAGTGGCACATCCTTTGCAGTATGGGCTCCGAATGCCATACGGGTCAGTGTCGTAGGAGATTTCAATCACTGGGATGGACGTATCAATCAGATGCGCAGAATCTCTGATACCGGTGTATTTGAAATTTTCATTCCTGATGTAGGAGAAGGAGATATTTATAAATATGAGATCAAGATCAAAGGCGGACTGATTGTTTTAAAGGCAGATCCTTATGCCTTTGGTGCACAGCTGCGCCCGGACACTGCTTCTGTAATACGGAAAACAGAAGGCTATCCATGGAAAGATATCAAGTGGCTCAATAACCGTAAAGAGAAACAGCAAAAAGATTCTCCGATTTCTGTGTATGAAGTACATCTGGCTTCTTTTAAAAAGCCTGAATCCGGTGAATTTTATAATTACAAAGAGATAGCCCCCATGTTAGCTGATTATGTAAAGGATATGGGCTATACACATGTAGAGCTGATGCCGATTATGGAACATCCGCTAGATGAATCATGGGGTTATCAGACCATTGGATACTATGCACCGACAAGCCGCTATGGAACTCCTGAGGACTTCATGTATTTTATGAATTATATGCACATCAATGAGATTGGTGTGATTCTCGACTGGGTACCTGCCCATTTTCCAAGGGATTCCTATGGACTATCTAATTTTGACGGTACCTGCCTGTATGAGCATCGGGATCCGCGTCAGGGTTTCCATCCGCAATGGGGTACCTTACTCTATAATTACGGAAGACCTGAGGTCAGAAATTATCTGATTGCAAATGCATTATTCTGGGCAAAGAGGTATCATGCAGACGGTATCCGCATGGATGCTGTGGCTTCCATGCTGTATCTTGATTATGGAAAAAAGGACGGAGAATGGATTGCAAATATCTATGGCGGAAATGAGAATCTTGAAGCTGTAGAATTTATCAAACATCTGAATTCCGTATTCAAAAAAGAAAACGAAGATGTGCTCCTGATCGCCGAAGAATCTACGGCATGGCCGATGGTGACAGGCGATTTGAAAGATGGAGGACTTGGCTTTGATTATAAATGGAATATGGGATGGATGAATGATTTTCTTGGATATATGAGATATGATCCCTACTATAGAACACATCATTTTGGTGAACTTACGTTTTCTATGATCTATGCATATAGTGAAAGGTTTATTCTGGCATTATCACACGATGAGGTCGTTCACGGTAAATCATCACTGATCGAAAAAATGCCGGGCGAGAGAGAACAGAAATTTGCAAATCTGAGAGCTTCACTGGCATATATGATGATGCATCCCGGAAAGAAATTATTATTTATGGGACAGGATATCGGAGAGTTTGATGAATGGAATGAATCACGTGAGATAGAATGGAATCTGCTGCAATATGATGAACATCAAGGCATTCATCAGCTCATGAAGGCATTGAATGCTTTTTACAAATCCCATCCCTCTCTTTATAAACTGGATCATAAGCATGAAGGCTTTGAGTGGATCAATAATATTTCTGCAAATGAGAATATCATTGCTTTTATGAGAAAAAGTTATGAGGAAAACGAAACATTGCTTGTAGTATGTAATTTTGGCGGAAATGCACAGGATAACTATAAAATCGGAGTCCCGGGTCCTGGTAAATACAAAGAGGTATTGAATACAGATGCTGTTTTGTTCGGAGGAACGGGTATGACCAATCCCAGATTAAAGCAATCAAGAAAAGACGAATGCGACAATCGTGAAGACTCTGTCAGAATCAGGATTGCACCTCTCAGTGTCTGTGTATTTCAATATACACGAGTCAATGAACTGTTGACAGATAATCAGACAGCCAGAGAAAAAGCAGTTCAAAAAGGGAAAAAGACAGCTCGGAAGAAAAGCGGACTGAAAAAAGAGCTGGAGAAAAAATATCAGGAAGAGGAAAGAGGAGTCTGATGGATGACAACTGATATCGGAACGGATTTAGATGTAGGATTCATAGAAAAATACTTGCAGACACTTCCGGAAAAAGCACTTAATCTCGGAGTCAGGGTACTGCTTGCTGCTGTGTTGTTTGCCGTAGGGCTGTGGATTACAAAGCTGCTTCGGAAAATTATCAAACGCTCCCTTGAAAAGGCAGCTGTTGAGACGGGCGCCATGCAGTTTGTGGATTCCTGCCTGAAGGTGATATTGTGGGCGTTACTGATTTTGTTTATAGGCGCATGGATGGGTGTGGATGCTGCGTCCATTATGGCCATGATTGGCTCTCTCGGTTTGACAATCGGTCTTGCCCTGCAGGGAAGTCTGTCTAATTTTGCAGGTGGTGTGCTGATTATGACAACCAAACCGTTCAAAGTCGGAGATTATATCATAGAAGATAATCATAAAAATGAAGGCTTTGTTCATGAAATCAATATCTTTTACACCAGACTGACTACAATAGAAAATAAAATCGTTGTCATTCCAAATGGTGTTCTGGCCAATTCCTCTCTGACGAACGTATCCCATATGAGAGAATTGAGACTGAACATGAAAATCGGCATTTCTTATCAGGCTGATATTCAAAAAGCAAAAGAAATCATACTTCAGATTTTCAATGAAGAAGCCGAAGTAAAAAAGAAGAAGGAAATGCTCGTATTTGTTGATGATTTTTCTGAAAGCTCTGTAATATTGGGATTTCGATGCTGGATATCTGCAAAAGAATATTGGAAAACCAGGTGGGACATATTAGAAAAGATCAAAAACAGATTCGATCAGGAAGGAATCATCATCCCTTATAACCAGCTGGATGTTCATTTGATAGACAATTCTTCCGAAAAATGATATACTGTTAATGATTTTGTTGGCAAAAACGCAGGAGGCACAATATGTCTATATTTCAGGCAATTCTGTTGGGAATACTGCAGGGCCTGACCGAATTTCTTCCGGTCAGCAGCTCCGGACATCTCGCAATCATAAAGAATTTACTGCATATTAATCTGGATTCGGGAATGCTGTATGATGTTTTACTGCATGTTGCGACTCTGATTGCAATATGCATTGTATTTTTCAAGGATGTCGTAAAGCTGATTGTAGAATTTTTTATGATTATCATAGATATCTTTAAAAATATCGGAATTTTCTTTGGTAATCTGTTCGGAAGAAGAGATGAAGCATATATTCAGCTTACATACAATTCCTATCGAAAGTTTGTTGTGTTAATCATAGTTTCTACCATTCCTACAGGTGTCATAGGCTATTTGATGCAGGATATTGCGGAATCTGTTGGAGCCGGGATGATGGTTCCGGGAATCTGTCTGATGATTTCAGGTGGTATATTGCTGATTGCGGATCGTACGGAAAAGGGCCGTAAGAAACCAAAAGAAACAACCTATCTGGATGCCTTTACGATAGGGATGTGTCAGGGAGTGGCAACATTACCCGGTATTACCCGATCCGGTACTACAGTGACGGCATGTCTGCTGCTGGGACTGGAAAGAAAATTTGCAGTCAAATATTCATTTATCATGTCTATTCCTGCAATTTTGGGAGCACTGATTCTACAGATTAAGGATATCGGAAATGTTTCTCTGGAAGCAGGGGAGATAGCCGGCTATATCATAGGAATGATTGTAGCCGCAGCAGTAGGATTCGTTTGTATTAAGATTATGATGGCTATTGTTCAGAGCAGAAAATTCAAACCATTTGCATTTTACTGTCTGATAGTTGGAGCAATATCTGTTATAGGAGCATTGATTATGATGTGATCAGGGGTCGATCAGCAAAGAGTGGGGAGGCAGAAGGAATGGCAGCAAATTCCGGAAAGCGAAGAACATCTTCGAACAGCAGGGGGAAAAGTAACGCAAAAAAGAAAACTCAAGAACAGAATGGTCTGCAGGATGAAGTGATTATGCTGCTTGTTTTGGCAGTATCTATTTTATTACTGCTGAGTAATTTCGGACTGATCGGAAGCTTTGGAACCATGATCAGCGGAGTGATGTTTGGATTGTTTGGTATTCCGGCATATATTGCTCCTGTCATTTTGTTTTTTGCATGCGTATTTTTATTTGCCAATAAAGGAAATACAATCGCAACGATGAAATGTATCGCAGCGATTGTTTTATTTTTTATCATATGTGTATTTTGTCAGATGCTGTTCGGGGAAAACGAAACCATTTCCGGAATGAACGAATATTATCAGCTGTCATCTGTAAATAAAGAAGGCGGCGGCATCATAGGCGGTGCAATTGCCAGAGCCTTATGCAGTGCCATCAGTGATATCGGGACCTATGTTGTATTAATTATACTTGCGATTGCATGTGTGGTATTGATTACAGAACGTTCCTTCTTCGGAGGTGTCAAAAAAGGAAGCGAGAAGATCTATCATACAGCAAAGGATGATGTACAGCGCCGTAAGGAACAGCGTGTTGTCAGAGAACAGGAAAGAGCTCTGAAAGGTGATGCTTCTGAGGAAGAAAGAGTGCCACGATCTTCGAAAAAGGTATCCGGAGTGATGCTGAATACAACACTAACCAAGGAAGAAAAGGATACAGAGGATATTCATGAGATCCTTCCCGAACAGGATGATGCGATTGACAAGATCCATATCAGAACGGCACATTCCATTGAACGTGTGACTGATGAAGTGACACCCGAAGAAGTAATACCGGAAGTCAATACCTCTGAAGAGACACAGATCACACATGAACGAAAAAAAGCTGTCAAGCCGGCCAACGTTGAAAAAGAGCCTGATATTTCCAAGGATATTTCACAAAAAGCAGCAGCTTCAGATATTGGACATACCTATCGGTTTCCATCTGTCAATCTGCTGAAAAAAGGTTCCAGAAACAGCAATGTAGACTCTGAAAAGCAGCTGAAAGAAACGGCAAAGAAACTGCAGCAGACGTTAAGCAACTTCGGAGTGAATGTTACGATTACAGATATCAGTCAGGGTCCCACAG
>CAYRJT010000185.1:0-5665 GCA_964424675.1 uncultured Lachnospiraceae bacterium | reverse complement strand
GGAGGTAGTAAAAGTGGAGAGAATGTTGGTGAGCGGCATTGCAGCCGATAAGAATGTAACGAGAATTTCAATGATAGGTCTTGCAGATAAGCCGGGTGTGGCGTTTAGGGTATTTGATGCACTGGCTCAGGCCAATATCAACGTAGATATGATCCTGCAGTCAATCGGCCGTGATAATACAAAGGATATTTCTTTTACGATTCCCAGAGATGCGACAGATGAAGCACTGAAGGTACTGGAGGATAACAAGGAGCGACTGACCTGCCAGGAAATCAAGTGTAAGGATACTGTAGCAAAGGTATCAATCGTAGGAGCCGGTATGATGAGCAACCCTGGTGTGGCAGCCAAGATGTTTGAATGTCTCTTCAATTCCAACATCAACATCAATATGATTTCCACATCAGAAATCAGAGTCACAGTATTGATTGATGAAACAGAAGTTGAAAAGGCTATGAATGCGATTCATGATGCATTCGGTTTAGAGGACTAAAAGCATTCTTGATCTTAATATTTCATTCGCAAAGCATCGGGCAGCCGGTGCTTTGTGACATTTTGACGGATTGTTCGTATGCGTTGTTGTGAGGTCCAAAATATGATACTATAGAATTATCCGGAAGACTGCTGGTGAAACAGTCATATGTCCGGGAGATTTATGAACAAAGGGTAATACAAGAGAGGAGAAGCTATATGAGAAGACTAAAGAAAATATTGATATTAGGACTTGCAACAGCAATGGTAGCAACTTCAATATATCTGCCTGTCTACGCAGATGGGAAGAATAACTTTGATCTGAATGGTGACGGGATTCTGGATGCCTGTGATCATGATGGGGATGGAGTCGCAGAATTTGTAGATACAGACGGAGATGGAACTTCGGAGACACCGGTTATAGACCCGGTTATTCCAATGATAGATCCGGTTGAACCTGTCATACCGGATGATCCGGAGCCGATCTACAGTCCTCTGCCGATACCGCAGGAGACGGTTAATCTGAAAAATTACACATTAACAAATATCGGTGCACATATTTTATCATACTCCGTTGATGGTGGCATCACATGGAGTTCAGGTACAACATCAAATCCTGTGGATTTGTCGCCGGCTCAGTATTCTCTGGCACCGGGAGGAACAGTCAGTGTAAAATATCTGCCTGAGGATGGTTCGTACTTTCTGGAATCTCCGGTACAGATCATTAGTCTGACACAGGCATCAGCGCCGGTAGGAGCCTATGCGGTAGACCCGACCACAACGAATGGAAAGGGCACTATTTATGGAGTAGATGCAAGCATGGAGTATGCAAATGCTTTATTACTCGGAGCACCTTATAATGCCATTAGTGGAAGCTCTGTAGATGTCGATCCTGGATCTTACTATGTCCGGGTGGCATCAGCAGGCAGCAGCTTTTTTTCTGATACGGTGCAGCTGACTGTAAACCCTTTTAAGAGCACAAAGGAGCCGACACCGAATGCAGTGTTTGATGCTGTCAGCATGGTTCTCAGCAATATGAGCAGTGGCATGGAGTATTGCTTTGACGGTGTAACATGGACACATATCGCAGACGGTTCTCCGACCAGTAAGACTTTGACGGATGATGATACCAAAAATGCATTGGCTCATGGCATTCAGATTATCAAAAGAGGGAATGGAACAACAACGACGGACTCAGATGTCCAGACCATTACGATACATAAAGGAAATACTCCTAATATGGTTCAGGGAGTGGCACCAACCGATACAGGTAATTCAGGTAAAATCATTAATGTAAACACCAGCATGCAGTATAAAGCGAACGGAGCTGCTTCATGGATCGATATCGGTTCTAATGTGGTGACCAATCTGGCAACAGGAACCTATCTGGTACGCGTACGTGCAACCGGAGTGACAGTTGCGAGCGATTCTGTAACGGTTAATATTGGTGCATACAGACCGACGGTGCTTCCAAAGGAACATACGCCCGGTTCTGATTTTAATGCGATGAATATGACATTGTTTGATATCCTCGGAACGAAATATTCTCTGGATGGTGGTAATAACTGGACGTATGCAAAGGACTATAATCAGATACAGCTGCATGACGGGCAGGTCAGTACAGATAAGGGAATCAAGGCATTCAGGCCGGGCAATGGAACCACAACATCTGATTCTGATGTACAGACAATCTCCATCCATAAGGCGAATGTTCCTGCAGGGCTTAGTGCGGCCAGTGCGACGAGTGCATCACTGGGAGCGATCAATGGTTTGACAACGAGTATGGAATATGGCCCAAAGGGAGGCTCATGGACGGCAGCAACGACATCTTCAGTGCTGCTCCCGGCAGGTGTTTATTATGTCAGAACAAGAGGAGCCTATACGACACTGCCGAGTGATCCGGTAGAGGTGGATATCCAGACGGCTGCGACTCCTGTGCCTGTCGTACCAATTGTTGCGAAACCAACAGCAGCGCCGACACCTGTTCCGGCACCACAGAAAACGGATACCGGCAGCCAGAAGAAGGACAGCACCACAGAAAAAGAACTGACGCAAGAGGAAGTAGACGAGAAGATCAAGGAAGAGGAAGCTGAGAAGGCAGAGGCAGAGAAAAAGGCAGAGGCACAACCGACTCCGATTCCTGTGACAGGAGAGCCTAATATAGCGGGCAATGAAGGTGTATCAGGCTGGGCAGCGATAGAACAGTCGGTCACAGCAGAACCGGTAGTGGTCAACATGAATGGCTCAACAGAGGTTCCTGCATCGGTACTGAAGGCTGTCAAATTGGCAAAGTCGGAGCTGGTGGTTGGTATCAGTGACGATGTTGTCTGGACGATTCCTGGCAGTGCAGTTGCAGATGATGTTGCGGATGTCAATCTGGGCGTAGTGGAGAATACCGGTTCAATCCCTCAGGAGGCAGTCGATACGGTGGCGGCAAACAGTATTGAAACAAAGCAGTTTGAGGTGGAATATGACGGTGCATTTGGGTTCCGGGCGACTCTTTCTATGAAAACGAATCAAAATAATGCCGGAAAGTATGCGAACCTTTTCTGTTATCACGGCGCAGGTGAACCAATGGAGTTTATTGATTCCAGCCAGATCGATGCAAACGGCGGTATGAGCTTCGGCATGGCACATGCTTCCTCCTATGTAATCGTGGTCAGCGATGAAAAATATAGTCAGGGCACTGTAGAAGGAACAGAGAATGTGAAGGTCAAGAGCAGTGAGAAAGAAAGTAGGACAGCGTGGATTCTATTAGGAATACTACTTTTCTCGATCGCGCTCATTGCAGCTGCGGTGACAGTGGTTATGAGGAAGAGACAGCAGGATCTGAAGAAACAGCACAGACAGCAGCATGGTACGCAGCATAAAAGATAAGCAGATGAAATGAAGTCATATCGTATCATAGAGAAGACGGTGAATATCGAATGAAATATTCACCGTCTTTTTATGTTACACCTGATAGAGATGCTTATATGAATCATAGATTAATGATCTGATAATGGGATTTCTTCTGGTGCTGGAGTTTCTATGATCACCGGGCTGAATTCACCGTTCAGATCGCGATAAAGATTGGCAAGTACGGTAAAGAAGTAAGGTCCAACCCAAAGTAATGCCAGTCCGCAGGAGAGGAGAATCAAGAAGTACCATCCGATAAAGCTTAAATAGATATAAAAGAATCTTCCTTTCTGTCCCTGTAAGATCAATCGACTTTGTTTTGCACACTCCAATGCTTTCCAGTCCGGATGATCACAGTAGAAGTAATAACGCAGGCCATAAACTAATGAAAGCATAATGGAACCAACAATTGCCCCCAGATATAATATTGTATAAAGGAGAAACATAGGAGAACCAATATCCATGACTTCATCGCTGTATATTATCTCTACGGCACATGCCGGAACACTCATCAGAATATTTGCAAAATAAAATAAGAAAAACAGACCCAGAACCTTATCGGGATGGTGGGTAAAAGAGAAGAATACATCCTTGACCTCGACCTTGCTGCCTCTGGAAATCTGCAGAGCCATATAAACTAAGCCTACTTCCATGCAGTAGAACAGTGCAACGATGATCAATGCAATCAGAAATAAGATGATAAATGAACCGATCAGTGTGGGAGTAACCTGCCCTCCACCCACGAGTGCAGTCCCTAACAAACCTGCCATGCCGGCCGTATATGCAATCGAGAATACTGCAAAATAAATAGCCAGAATCACAGCAAAGGCACCTGCGATCATTCCATAGTTTCCGAGTAACTGTTCCTTTGCGAGTGCCTTTAACTGCGCAGATGTTTTTTGCTGATTCATGATGTTTCTATACTCCAATCATATGTTTTTAGCATGCCATATCAAAATTCATACCACGCAGCCCCATTGCATCAGATTCCTTTTTGTTCTGCTGGTATGGATTGCTTTCATTTGAATACTTGATCTGTGTAGCGGTAGTTCCGCCTGATACATAGGATCTGCCGCATTCCGGACAGACGGAGGTGTACAGAGATACATTTGCAGAAACAACCTGTCCGTTTTTCTGCTCTGCTTTGTTATATGCATTTGCTACATGTTCCTGCTCATGAGCTCTGACTCTGCTGGCAGAGGCTTCGGGAGAAATATGTGCTGCCGACTTAAAGGAGACCATTTCGTCCGAACCATCCTGATATTTTCGCTCAGCACAGGTCTTACACTCCGCAGGTGAGGATTTCTTGCCGGGCTGAATCTGCGTGGATTCACCGGGATTCCTGACTGCGGAGGCTGTGGTGTCATATCCGTATGTATTAATTCCATATCCGACTGCACCCACCATGGCGCTTCCTCCTGTAACATGTGCTGATTTATAACTCGTTCTGAGGTGCAAATTGATCTATGATGTCCTTATAAACATCATAGGTCCCTTCTGGTACTTCCTGATGATACTGTTGCTCATACTGCTGTTCATATTCTTTCCAGAATGTTTCACCGCCGTCTTCAGCAGCAGTAGCAAAGCTTCCGATTAATAATAACACGGTAGCAATGATGGATATGATGACACCAATGATTGACGTAATCAGTCCTGTTTTTGCCTGTCCGAGCATCTCGCGGTTCTCACGTTTTGATAAAATTGCAAGTACAATGCCGAGTCCGCCGAGTGGTAATGAAATACAACAGCAGCAGATCGAAACAATACCCAAAATCATGGAGGCTATTGCCAGCCCTTTGGAACTCTGTTCTTTTTGTCCTTCTTGAAAGTCCATTTCATCCTCATTTCCAAAACAGAGATCACAGATCGTCTGTTTCGCATCATTTCAACTTAATATTATCACATTTCACCTAAAATGACAATTGTCTTTCACCTGCCTGACATGGTATAATTCTTAATGTCGTCAGACGTTATACGCGCCAAAGTGCGTATACTATTTGACTAAGATCATGGAACAGGAGTATAAAACACATGGATATTGCTTTAAAACTGAAGGAAGAACTGAAGATTGAAAAATGGCAGGCAGAGGCGGCAATCAAACTGATTGATGAAGGAAACACGATTCCTTTTATCTCGCGATACCGTAAGGAGGTCACAGGTTCCCTGAACGATGAGGTGTTGAGAGATCTGAATGACAGACTGACCTATCTGCGCAATCTGGAGGATAAAAAGACACAGGTCTTGTCAAGTATAGAGGAACAGGGCAAGCTGACAGAAGAGCTGCGTGCACAGATTACCG
>CAYRJT010000184.1:0-5687 GCA_964424675.1 uncultured Lachnospiraceae bacterium | reverse complement strand
AGTATCTATCGTAGAGTAAAATCTATGGTAGGTACTTTTCTTTTGTTGTTTTTAGACATAATGATATGGTCGCCATATTTCAGCCGACCTAAATAAAGGTTTTCTGTATCAGAATACGGATTCAAAAGGCTTTTATGGGATGATATGCATGGTCTTATTGATGTAACAGCTAATAGCCTTTATATTCAAGGCTTTGACTTCCCAGATATCACAGATGAAGACATTGACTTACGAACAGAGGAAACAAGAAAGGCTTTATTTGATGCCATTGAAAAGGGCGAGCCTATACCTAAGGGTTATGGTTTGTTGGATGATGAAGATGACTAAGCTATCACGATATGAGCAGGAAACGATTATAAACTTTAATGCCGGAGAAGAAATGGCAACAGTTTATACTCGTGATCCTGCTGTTATGAGAAAACTTGATGCGTTAGTTATCGAGTTCCCAGAGGTCTATCGGTGCATAGGTGAAACAGATATCGACAAGACCTATGAAATGCCTAAATTATCCGTTAGTTATCGTAAGCCAAGGAAGTTATCAGAAGAGCAGAGAGAACAAGCCAGACAGCGCATGAATAAGATAAATGATTTATTATAAAATACTTGGTTGTTACTTATAGTCCGTTGACTCATAAGTAACTAAAAAGACATAATAGGTATGATGGAGGTAGTGAAAAATGATTACTGAAAAAGTTGGTCAAAGAATTAAAGAACTACGAACCGAGATGGGACTTAGCCAAGAAAAACTTGCGTTAAAAGCCGAAATTGACAGAACATATCTTGCAGGTGCAGAGCAAGGGAAGAGGAATATCTCACTAAAAAGTTTAGAAAAAATAATAGTAGCGCTTGATGTTTCGTTTGAAATGTTTTTCAAGGGATTATAGTTACATCGGGAAAAGGAGAAAGCAGATGAGAAAAACAAAGAAAGAATGGATTGATTTATTCAGAGCCGAAGCAGAAAAAAACCTGCCAGTTGCCTTAAAGCAACCAAATCAAAATAAAAAATCGGATGTAATAAATAAAGCCATAAAGCAATATTTGAGTGATTTATTAACGAAGATAAAGTATGTTGCCAAAAAGGATGGATGGAGTAATGAACAATTACTAAATGAGATTTTGCTTATAACATATGCATCATACATTGTGATGTTAGAGTATAGAAATAAAGTGTGGCCATATGAGTATATGGCATTTGCTCGTCGTATCGGTGAGTTATGGGAGCCTTTCTGTAAATTGCCATTTGAATATCCTGTAAAAGAACTGAAATTGATTGAGCCACAAGATTTTGAAATGGTTCAAAATAACATAAAGAAAAAAGCTCAGGATTATATATCTTCGTTGCCAGTTTCGAGTCAAGAAAAAAGATTATTAAGCTACCATTACATGATACCATGGTCATTAGTTGATAGTGGTGGAATAAAACTTGGCTTAGATTTACATTTCCAACAAGATGGAGTTCGATATAATTGTGATTTTAAGAGTGGTTTTAGCTCAAATGAAAAAGGAAATACGAACCGGTTACTCTTGGTTGGAAGTATATATCATTCGTTAGGAGAAAATGAAAAGACATTGCTATTTGTAAGACAAAACGAAGACCAAAATAATCATTATCTTCAGACATTAAAAAATTCGCCATATTGGAGCTGTTATTGTGCTGATAATTGTTATGCCAAAATGGCAGAATTTACTGGATTCAATCTCAGAGAATGGCTTGATAAAAATGTCGATTGGAAGAATGACATTAGCAAAGAGTTTAAGGAACACCTTGAAGCGAATGATTTATTAGGATACTTGACTTGGTAAGCAATAATATATAAAATCATAAGTACTTAAGAAAATACTTAAGTAAACACTTAAGAAAAACGGAGGCAATTATGAAAGATATATATTGCTCATATTATACTGAATCGGATGATATTACTTCTTATATGGCAAGAAAGCTTGGAATTAAAGAAAGCGATTTAGTATTAGAGCCATCGGCTGGCGAAGGAATATTCATAGATGAATTATTGAAGCATAAAGTTCCAGTGAGGATTGATGCTCTTGATATTAACGAAGAAGCCATAAATGTTTTACACAAGAAATATTCGGATAATCCTAATATCACAGTCAGACTTACAGATACATTATTTGATGAAGAATTAGATAAATACACCGTAAGTGAATTATGGCTAAAAAATACTGATGTGTTATTGGATGAACAATTAGATATTTTTGACCAGATGGGTGGGCATTATGACAAAGTTATTGGAAACCCACCTTATGGAGCATGGCAGGATTATGATAAAAGAGACTTGTTGAAAAAGAAATATGTCGGTCAATATGTCAAAGAAACATATACCCTTTTCTTACTGAGAAGTATTTCTGTATTAAAAAAAGGTGGACGATTATCTTTTATTATTCCAGATACTTTTTTATTTCTTAATATGCACGAAAAGTTAAGAAAGATTTTACTTACTTCAACAAAGATTGATGAAATTTTAATATTCCCTTCAAAGTTCTTTCCAGGAGTTAGTTTTGGGTATTCAAATTTATCAATCATAACCTTGGAAAAATGTGAAAGAGAAGAAGCATTAAATAATGTCATTAAAATAATTAAAGGGTTCAAATCATCGAGTGAGTTTGAAGGAGTTATCGAAGGAAAATATCCTTCACATCTGAATATTTTTGAGTTAAAGCAAAAAGATGTTTTCTTGACAGAAAAAAGCAGATTTATTCTTGCTGAGAGTGATGCTGCTAATATGATAGGGGAAACTGAAAAAAAACTTGGAGATGTAACAGATATCGTAACGGGATTTTATTCTGGAGATAATAAGAAATTTATTTGCGCAAAGGATATAAATGTAAGAGGTGCAAAGAATTATTCTGTTGTAAATGAAAGCAACATTTATGATTGTATGTCATTGGACGGAGTTCCAGATGTAGAATTAGCTTATGTGCCATATATAAAAAGTTCATCACCATATAGATATAAAAGAACTGGTGATGAGTGGTTTGTTAGATGGGATTATAAAACAATCAAATTTTACAATGATGATAAAAAAGCTCGGTTTCAAAACTCTCAATTTTACTTCAAAACGGGTGTTGCTATCCCTATGGTAAAATCAAGTGAAATTAGAGCAACACTCATGGAAAAAAGAGTATTTGACCAATCAATAGTTGGTATATTTCCTAAGAATGCAGATGATTTGTATTATATATTAGCGCTTATGAATTCTGATGTGATAAATAAGTTAATACATATAATCAATCCAACTGCAAATAATTCATCAAACTATGTAAAGCAATTACCATATATTGAACCTTCAAAAGACAACAAGAAAAAAATCAATAAGTTAGTTGATAAAATTTTGAAGCTTGACCCTGAGAATGATAAAGGTAAAGTGGAAGAGCTTCATAAAGAAATCAACGGAATTGTCGAAGAGATTTATTCGTAAATTGCTAAGAATTGAATATCGTGCGCCAAAAGGTAGCAAGTGATCTTAACAGAAAGCTTGCTACCTTTTTTATTTGCAAATATAAAATCAAGAAAGGAAATTTAGAAAATGACAACAGAAGAAGAAATCAAGAAAGCAGAGCAGGAAGTTAATCGAGCAAAGAAGAAACTTGCAGAAGCAAAACGAAAGGCACAGAAGGAAAAGCGAGCAGAGGAAAACTCAAGAAAGTTTATGATGGGTGGACTTGTTGCAAAGTATCTTCGTGAGGATATGGAGCTTGACTTTATGGACTTTTCAGAAGAGGAAATCACAAGAATTGTCGCTTGTGGTATGAAGCAGAGAGATACCAGAAATATGGTTCAGAAAGTCATATCAGAAAGACCGGCAACAGAGCAGGAAACAGATGTTGAAGCTGAGGATGATGGCGAGGGTGGAAATGAGTAGCCTTCTTCACCGAGATTTTCTCGGTGCGCACAGATATACTACCAGAGGTAGTATGTGCGTCCTTCGGAGACCATTGCATGGAGCAGAATGCCTATCTTCGATAGTCATAAGGGGAAATGACCTTTCCCCTTCGCTTCGCTACCCTTTTGTGTACTTTGCGTTTGCGATAGGTCTAAAAAACAGACCTATCACATCCACAAAGTCTGTCGGTGGTGCTTCGACAGTTTCGTGTGCCAAGGCAACGACAGAGAGGTGGTGGCAGGATGGCTGTTAAGAACATTAGTACCAGAGCGCAGATATGTGGCAGGAGTGCAAGCTGTCATGGTGGACACTCTGCTGTTGAGCAATCATCCTATATCAGCAGGGAGAAAATGTATTGCGAGTACGATGGACAGACCTATTATCCAAAGTATGTTGAGGACTTGGTGCATACAGAAGTTATGCTTCCAGAGAATGCACCGGCAGAATACTCAGACCCTAAAATCTTGTGGAACTCTGTTGAAAATGCAGAGAAGAGTTCCAATGCCCAATTAGCAAGAACCTTCCGAGTGGAGCTACCTAATGAATGGAGCTATGAGCTGGCAACTGAGGTTATGCGAGATTATATAAAACGCAACTTTACTGATAAGGGTATGTGCGTTCAGTTTGCCATCCATGATTCAGAAAATAAGGAAGGTCAGAGAAACTTGCATTGTCATATGCTTATAACTCTTCGTGGCATTGATGAAGATGGCAAGTGGATGCCGAAACAGAAGAAGGTATATCTTACTGATGAGAACGGAGAACGCATCCCACTCATTGATAAAAAGACCGGTCAGCAAAAGGTTGATAAACAGAATCGTAAACAATGGAAGTGCCAGACCATTTCCACCAACGATTGGAGTAGTAAAGACAATGCAAAGAAATGGCGCATCGACCTAACTGAAACCATCAATTCTGTTAATGAGAAAATGGGAATGACGGAGAACTTCTGGGAGCATCGGTCATTCAAAGAGCAAGGACTTGATATCCTGCCACAGATACATCTTGGAGAGAAAGCAAGTGCAATGGAACGAGCCGGCATACATACTATTCGTGGTAACATCAATCGTTCTATCATTGAGAACAATGCTATTATTATGCAAGCAAAATCAGCCTTGGTTGAAGCAGGAAAGCATCTTAGTACAGTTAAGGTATTTGCTACTATGGGTGCTAAGAAAATTGCTGATACAGTTAAAAATGAAATCCTTGATATGATTCGAGAGGTGGCAAGGCTAAACAAGAACCGATTATCATTGCCTATTGTTAAGGGCAAATATCTTCGTCTTATAAGCAACAGAGCAGATATGCAGAGCAAAGAAAAGATGGAAGAATTCGTGCATAACATGGGACTTACATCTTTTGAAGGAATGCAGGAATTTAAGCAAGCCGAGGAACAGAAATATGATTCCATTGCTTCTGAAAGAGCAGGCTTATTTGATAGGCGAGAATATCTTGAATCATTGATACAACTTTATGAAAAGTATGAGCCATATATCAAATACCATAAAGAACAATGGGCGCTTAAAGGATTGTCACGAAAACTTTATGAAAGAAAGCATATTCCAGAGCTTGCATATTATGACGAGTACAGAAAGCAATTAAAAGATATGATTGCAGAGCCAGACAAGAAAATAAATTCCAAGGCATGGAGAACG
The DNA here is from genome assembly GCA_964424675.1 of uncultured Lachnospiraceae bacterium. Taxonomy (GTDB): domain Bacteria; phylum Bacillota; class Clostridia; order Lachnospirales; family Lachnospiraceae; genus JAAYYM01. The sequence goes on along the minus strand of CAYRJT010000184.1, from coordinate 130 downwards.
GAGCTTGCATCCATTGATGAAAAACTTGAACAGACCAAGCAACCATATTCTCAAACTGTTATTCGTCTTGCTACTGTCGAGGTATTGGAGCATAACAAGAAAGACCTTGAAAGACTTCTTCACAATGAGA
>CAYRJT010000183.1:0-5687 GCA_964424675.1 uncultured Lachnospiraceae bacterium | reverse complement strand
GGTTTTTACGTAAGGTCTGCAGAGAGTCAAGGCAAAGAAAAAGCCCATCCAACTCCACCAAGTTGAATGGGCGCCGTCGTAAAAGACGGTAACATTTTAATCTAGTGGAGAGTAGCCACAACCGTTTTTATCGGTGACGTAGGCGCTTCTCTTATTTATAGAATAGTATGTATGCGACGAAAAGTCAATGAAAATAAAGATAAAAATTAGAATATAAATTTAAGTAATTTAGCAATAACTATTGTCAAACATATGTAAATATTGGTAAACTATTCTATGGGAGGATAAGAACCAATGATCAAGCTTGCAATCTGTGAAGACAATGAAGTTCTTTTACATCAACTTGGAGATGTAATTGAGAAGAAGTATTCAGATGTGCTGTCTGTGTATCGCTTTGCGACAGCTTTTTCCATTTTGACCTTTGTGATGGAGGAGATGAAGAGGGATGTCGGGATTCTGCTGATGGACATCAAAATCGGGGATGACAACGGGATTGATGTGGCAAGAAAAATACAGGAACTCTATCCGCATATCAAGGTTATTTTTCTGACAGCATATATTGACTATTCACGCGATATCTTTCAGGCGGAGCCTATTTATTTTTTGGTAAAGCCGATAGATAATTCACGACTTTACGAAGCACTGGATAAGGCAATCGATCTGATCCGCAAGGAAATGGCGGATTCTATTACGCTTCGCTATCGGGGCGAAGTAATCAACATTATCACAGGCAATATCATTTACATAGAAAGCGATAGGCGTGTACTGTACATTCATGAAAATGGCAGAACAGTGACGGTGGTCATGAAGATGGAGGAATTGTTGGGGCAGCTGCCGCCGAGGTATGTACGCTGTCATCAAAGTTATGCTATCAATATGGATAAGATCAGGAATATTTCTATTACCGGAGTAGAGGTCTGCACCGGTGAACTGCTTCCGGTCAGCAGAGGACGTTATAAAGAGGCAAAGGACTACTTTTTAAAGTATATGGGACACAAGCTATGACGGTTGAGAAGATTAAAGCAAGACAGAAAATGCTGTATATCCTGATTCCGTTTTATCAGGTAGCTTTGTTATGCCTTTATATTGCCGGGATGGAGGAGTATACAGCGACGACGATCATGATGGGTGTGGCGTTGTTACTATGCAGTGTAATCGTGGATCATTTTCTGGCCCGTTCATTGGATAAAATGGCTGAGAAGCTGACCAAGGAAGAACAGCTGACAGAACTGTATGCACAGAGACAGAAGGAACTGGAGTATTATGAGCGGTCAGAAGTGTATATCGGTCAGATGCGCGAGATCAGGCATGAGTTTACCAACCAGCTGCAGACGGCATATGTGATGATGGAGCAGGGCGCAGAGCGTGAAAGCGTGAAGCAGCTGTTAGATGCTGCTTATAACAGGCTGCAGGAAATCTCCACTGAGGCAGGTGATGAGAATGTTTGATTTTGAATCACGCTTTGAAATAGTATACGTGTGGATGAATTTGGGCGTCAATTCATTTATCTATGGCTATTTTTTTTCGAAATTATTAAAGTCACGAGTAAGAAGTTGGTTACTGAGTGCGATAGGGTATGCAATTACAGTAACGATAGGCAGTGTTATTATTAAACGCAATTGTGCTCCGATGGGGACAACCTATAACATTTTGATGACCGTAGTATTTTTTGTCTTTTTGTTTGTTTTTTTCAAGGATAGATTCAAACGATATATTTATAGTATGCTTATATTTTATTTACTTAACATATGTACAGAAATTATCTCCAATAGCGTTATGGTTAGCTTAGGATGTCCGTCTTATTTGAGTCTTGCCAAGAAAGATGGGTTTATGATTATAGGCGTGGTAATCAGTAACATGCTCGCTCTTGTATTGGTATTACTGGTTCTTGCAATCTATAAAGCTGTTACAGGACATATCTATAAAAAACAATTATTGGCTTATATCGTATTTCCACTTTATCAAGGCATCTTGCTTTTCTGCTTCTACATAGGTGCCGGAGAATATGACTGGAAGGATGCAGTGATTGGTGTACTGATCACGGTCTTTAGTCTGGTGGTAGATATCATCATCATCAATGCAGTAGACAATATGGCACAGAGTCTGCATATGGATGAACAGATGCTTGCAGTTCAGCTGCAGCGGCAGACAGAGCAGGAATACCGTCAGCTGACGGAGGAACATATCTTACAAATGAAATCGGTAAGACAGGAGTTGTCGAATCAGATCAGGAAGGTCTATCAATTGCTTGAAGCAGAAGAGAAGGATGCTAAGATCAAGGATGTACTGCAGGATTCCATGCAAAGGTTACAGAGCACAAAGGTAAGACGTTATTGTGAAAACTCTGTTGTGAATTCTATTCTGACCGTAAAAAAGGAAAGTGCTGAGGAACATGGTATTGATATGAAAATTGGAGTATCTGTACCGGAATATGTTTCAATCGTACCTATTGACTTGTGTAGTCTATTTAGTAATTTGTTAGATAATGCAATAGAAGCATGTGATAAATTACCCGAAAATGCAGGGCAGAAGGTTATCTACATCAAGGCGGCAATTCAGGCAGGATTCCTGATTGTGAAAACGGAGAATACTTATTGCCAGCCAGTTCAAAGGTCGGGTGAGGTCATCAAGACGAGCAAACAGGATCAGGTTAATCATGGATACGGGCTACAGTTGGTTAGAAGGATAGCAGATCAATACGAAGGGCAAATCAATATAGAATACGATGACATGATTTTCAGGGTACTGGCATCTATGGTAGTTACATAAGGAAGAAAATATCAGGAGTAGGAGAATAAGGGATGTCCGGTTATGATACATGGTATGAATTCGTTTATGTGAATGCAAATTTGGTTCTTAACAATTTAATACTTGGCTATATGTATCTTCAGTTTATGAAACCGAGAATGAAAAACAGTATGCTGAATGTATTGTGTTATACAACTGCAATATCTACAATGGGTTTTATTAACAGATCGTTCTGTCTTCCTGACAAGCCGTTACTGTATAATATATTGGTACCAGTGATTATTGTATGCTTTATGTGTTTCTTTTATAAAGGACATGTTAAAGATTATCTTTGCTCTGTAATTGCATTTTACCTCATATGCGGTGCCAGTGAGATTCTTTCAATGGGGATTCTAATTATTCTTGGTCAAATAGAATATCATGACTATGTCAGCATGGAGTTTCTGCAACATAGTACAATCATGATGATTGCAGAGGTTATCAATAATATGCTACTCCTGATTCTGGTACTGATTGTTATTGCGATTTATAAGATCAAGACAGGACACTTGAGAAGACGTCAGACATTTTCCTACATTGTATTTCCAATCTATCAGGCACTGTTATTGTTTGGATTTTATGTAGGAGCAGGTCACTATGATTGGAAGGATACAATCATTGGTGCCATGATTATGGTAATCAGTATGGCGGTTGATGTAATCATATTAGGGGCAGTTGATAGTATGGTCCAGAATTTACATGCTGATGAACAGATGTTAAAGGTTCAGCAACAACGTCAGACAGAACAGGCATACTACAAGCTGACGGAAGTACATAAGGAACAAATGAAAACGGTAAAGCAGGATTTATCGGATCAAATCATGAAAACATGTGAAATGATTCAGACAAACAAGAACGTTACTGAAATCAAAGATGACTTGAAAATTTCAATACAATGGCTGCAAAGGACTAAAGTGAGCCGTTATTGTGAAAACGCTACCGTGAATTCTGTCTTATCAGTGAAGAAACAAATTGCTGCACAACATGGAATAGAGATGAGAATCAATGCAGTGCTTCCAAAATGTTTTGGAGTCCAACCGATTGATCTATGTAGTGTATACAGTAATCTGTTGGATAATGCAATAGAAGCCTGTAATCAGATTCCGAAAGGTACACAGCCAAAGAAAATCAGTATCAGGACAGCTATTCAGGCAGGATTCCTGCAGGTAAAGGTGGAAAATTCTAAGACCCACTTAATTCTGAAAGATGGTGGTACGATTAAGACGACGAAACAGGATACAGTCAATCATGGCTATGGATTACAATTGGTTCAAAAGATAGCTGAGAAGTATGATGGTCAAATTGACATAGAATATGATGATACAATATTTCGCGTGCTTGCCTCTTTTGCAGTTTAGTATCCAGTTCAGTACCCCGGAGGCTTCATTCCGTTTTTTGTTTTTCCGCAAAATCAGGCAAATATTCACATGACGGACAATACACTTCTCTCGTGAAAAAGCTTACACTGATATCAGAATCAGCTAAGCATGGGAGGAAGGTATTATGCAGTATGGACATTTTGATAATGAAAACCGGGAGTATGTGATTGACAGAGTGGATCTGCCGACTTCATGGACGAACTATCTGGGTGTGGAGGATATGTGTGCGGTCGTGAATCATACAGCAGGGGGCTATCTCTTCTATCAGACACCGGAGTATCACAGGGTGACACGATTTCGTGCCAATGCAGTGCCGATGGACAGACCGGGGCACTATATCTATATCAGGGATACAGAAAATCAGGATTATTTCAGCATATCGTGGCAGCCGGTCGCAAAGCCGTTAGATCAGGCAGACTACAAGTGCCGCCATGGACTTTCTTACACAACCTACGAATGTCATTATGATCATATCAGGGCGAGCCAGACACTGTCGATCCCAATCGGGGATGCGGTGGAGCTGTGGGATGTCGTGATCAAAAATGAAGACAGCAGAGCACGCAGCCTGCAGGTCTTTTCCTATCTGGAGTTTTCATTCCATCATATCCTTATGGATAATCAGAACTTTCAAATGAGTATGTATGCAGCGGGATCCTCGTATGAGGATGGAATCATAGAGCATGACCTGTTCTATGAGGAGTTTGGCTATCAATACTTTACAGCAAACTTTACACCGGATGGATATGACTGTCTGCGTGACAAATTCATCGGGCTGTATCATACAGAGGACAATCCGGCGGCAGTGGAACAGGGCGGCTGCGGCAGCAGCTATGAAAAGGGCGGCAATCACTGCGGCGCACTGCAGAAGAATATCATCCTGCAGCCGGGAGAACAGATCCGACTCATTTATATGCTGGGCGAGGGCAATCGTGAGGCGGGAAGAAAAATGCGCGAGAAATACAGCAAGCCTGAGCAGGTTGACCATGCCTATGCCGTATTAAAGAATTATTGGAATGAAAAGTTATGTAAACTACAAATTCAAACGCCAAACGAGGGGATGAATACGCTGATCAACACCTGGACCCTATACCAGGCGGAGATCAATGTCATGTTTTCGAGATTTGCCTCCTTCATAGAGGTCGGTGGCAGGACGGGTCTTGGTTATCGGGACACCTCGCAGGATGCAATGGCTGTACCACATTCCAATCCTGCGAAGTGCCGCCAGCGTATCATAGAGCTGCTGCGTGCGCTGACACGCGAAGGCTATGGACTGCATCTGTTCCAGCCAGAGTGGTTTGATCCGAAGCATGAGGCAAAGCCGTTCAAATCTCCTACGGTCGTACCGACTCCGAACAAGGAAGATATGATCCATGGAATCAAGGATGCCTGCTCAGATGATGCATTGTGGCTGGTCAGTGCGATTACAGAGTATATTAAGGAGACCGGAGAGACAGAACTGCTCGATGAGATGGTCGGATATGCAGATGGTGGAGAAGGTACTGTGTATGAGCATATGACACG
>CAYRJT010000182.1:0-5692 GCA_964424675.1 uncultured Lachnospiraceae bacterium | reverse complement strand
ATTGCATCTGTCTTCATTCCGATGGCAAATGTACGAATCGGCTTCTGCAGGATCATGGAGGACACTGCACATACAAGAGAGCTGTCTAAGCCTCCGCTTAACAGAAATCCCAACGGAGCATCTGCATCCAGTCTCTTACTGATGCCTGTTACAAGCTTGTCATGTATGTTCTTGCAGATGGTATCCACATCATCCTGACAGGCCTTCGTCACCTGTGTCATATCTCTATAGCATACGAATCTGCCGTCTGCATAGTAATGTCCCGGAGGAAATGGCTGGATTCGTTCTACCAGCTTCACCAGGTTCTTGGCTTCACTTGCAAAAACAATTTCTCCTGTCTTCGTATACCCGTAGTAAAGTGGGCGAATTCCGATCGGATCTCTTGCGGCTATAAGAGTCTGCTTCTCAGCATCATAAATGATACAGGCAAATTCTGCATCCAGCTTTTCAAACATCTTCAGTCCATACTCCCTGTACATCGGAAGCAGAATCTCACAGTCTGATTCACTGACAAATGTATAATTTTTGGAAAGAGCATCCTTCATCGGACGAAATCCGTAGATTTCTCCGTTGCATACTACCTTGTTCTCCCCCAAAGTAAATGGCTGCATACCACTCTCAGAAAGACCCATAATGGACAGTCTCTCAAATCCGAGCATACCTCCCGGTATTTCTTCGATTCTCTGCATATCCGGTCCTCTGGAAACTGTTTTGTCAAAACAGCGTTTGAACTCCTCTTTCGTAATACTTTCTCCTATATATCCCATGATTGAACACATAAGCTCGTCCTCCTTCATCTATTGTCTTTTGTGTCTATGCACCGATTGTTGATACACAGATTGTCTGTTCCTCCAGTACATTTAATAACACGCGTACTGTATCAAGTGATGTAAACATCGTAATATTATTCTCCGTAGCACAGCGCCTGATTGCAACGCCATCCTCGTAATGCACCCCGGACAGAATCGCTCGTGTATTGATCACATAGCTGACATATCCTGCCCGGATGGAATTCAGAATCTCTTCACTGCCCTCACTGAGCTTTCTCCGGATTCTTGTCCGGATGCCATGCTCCTTCAGGAAATCTGCCGTACCAATGGTTGCTTCGATATTAAAACCAAGATCATAAAAGCGTTTGATGAGCGGCAGTGCCTCTTCCTTATCCTCATCCGCCAGCGTCACCATGACAGTCCCGTAATTAGGGAGCTTAATGCCAGATGCAATCAATGCCTTATATACGGCTCTATGGAGCTTATCATCATATCCGATGGCTTCTCCGGTTGACTTCATCTCTGGAGACAGATAAGCATCCATGCCCTTGAGCTTCATAAATGAGAATGCCGGAGCCTTCACATACCAGCGTTTCTTCTCCTCAGGATATAATGAGAAGAGACCTTGTTCCTTCAGGCTGACCCCTAAGATCACAAGTGTTGCTATATCCGCCAGCGGATATCCGGTTGCCTTTGACAGGAATGGAACCGTCCGGGAGGATCTCGGATTGACCTCAATGATATAGACATTCTCCTGTTCGTCTACGATAAACTGGATATTGTACAGACCCATGATTCCGATTGCAGGCCCCAGTATTTTTGTATATCTTAAAATAACACCTTTTACTTTATCTGAAATACTAAACGGCGGATAGACACTGATGGAATCTCCCGAATGGACTCCGGTTCGCTCCACGAGCTCCATAATGCCGGGTACAAATACATCCCTGCCGTCACAGACTGCATCCACCTCTACTTCCTTGCCCCTGATATATTGATCCACCAGCACCGGCTGATCTGCATCCACTTCCACCGCCGTCTGCAGATAATGTCTCATTTCACTTTCCTTGGATACAATCTGCATGGCACGTCCGCCAAGTACAAAGCTCGGACGTACGAGTACCGGATAGCCGATTTCCTCTGCTGCCCGAATACCATCCTCTATATTGGTTACAGCACGTCCCTGCGGCCGTGGGATGGAGAGCTCCGTCAACAGCTGTTCAAATGCATCTCTGTTCTCTGCTTTTTCAATGGCCTCACAATTTGTTCCAATCAGCTCTACTCCGTATTCCATGAGCGGCTTTGCCAGATTGACTGCTGTCTGACCGCCCAGAGATGCAATCACACCTTCCGGATGCTCCAGCTCGATGATATTCATGACATCCTCTACACATAACGGCTCGAAATACAATTTATCCGAGGTTGTATAGTCTGTAGAGACCGTCTCCGGATTATTATTGATGATAATGGCTTCATAGCCCGCCGCCTGAATCGTTCTGACTGCATGTACTGTAGAATAATCGAATTCCACGCCCTGTCCGATTCTGATTGGTCCTGAGCCAAGTACCAGTATCTTCTTCCCGTCTGACAGAATAGACTCGTTTTCCTCTTCATAGGTGGAATAAAAGTAAGGAATATAGCTGTCGAATTCTGAGGCACACGTATCAATCATTTTATAAACCGGGAAGATATGATGCTTCTTTCGTAAATCAAAGATTTCATGTGCTGTCATATTCCAGCAAACCGCTATCTCCCGATCTGAAAAGCCCATTTTCTTAGCTGTATAGAGTTCTTCAATATCGCACACTGCCTCACGAAGCACCTTCTCCTCACGGACGATCCCTGCAAGCTTATATAGGAAAAACAAATCCATCTGTGTCAGGGAAGCAATTTTCTCCGGTGTTACATTCCTGCGAAGAAGCTCTGCAATTGCATAGATTCTGTCATCCGTTCCGGATCTGATGTATTCCGACAGCGTCCCGGTTTCTTCCGTATCAAATTTCGGATGCTGCAGATGAAATACTCCGATTTCCAGTGACCTGACTGCTTTTAACAGGCTCTCCTCAAAGGTTCTTCCAACACTCATTACTTCTCCGGTTGCTTTCATCTGTGTTCCTAAGGAGTTCTCAGCATCTGTGAACTTATCAAATGGAAATCTTGGCATCTTTGTCACCACATAATCCAGTGCCGGTTCAAAGGAGGCCGGTGTGTTGGCTAAGAGAATTTCATCCAGATGCATTCCAACACTGATCTTCGCTGAAACTCTTGCAATCGGATAACCACTTGCCTTGGATGCAAGTGCCGAAGACCGTGAAACCCTGGGGTTCACTTCAATCAAATAATACTGAAAGGACTTCGGATCCAGCGCAAACTGTACATTACAGCCGCCCTCAATCCTCAGGGCACGGATGATTTTCAAGGCACTGTCACGTAACATGTGATATTCTTTGTTGGCCAATGTCTGTGACGGGCATACTACAATGGAATCACCTGTGTGAATTCCGACCGGATCCATGTTCTCCATATTACAAATGGTAATTGCAGTATCATTTGCATCGCGCATGACCTCGTATTCAATCTCTTTATAGCCCTTGACACTCTTTTCGATGAGTACCTGATGTACCGGTGACAGAAGCAGTGCATTCTTGATGAGATTCATGAATTCAGTTTCATTCTCTGCAAATCCGCCGCCTGTTCCGCCCAGAGTAAATGCCGGGCGAATCACGACCGGATATCCAATCTTCTCTGCTGCTCTCTTTCCTTCTTCGATTGACTCGGCAATCATCGACGGTAGTACCGGTTCTCCCAGATGCTCGCAGAGCTCCTTGAACAGTTCTCTGTCCTCTGCCTGCTCTATGGATTGGCTGTCTGTTCCGAGCAGCTCTACATTACACTCTCTGAGAATTCCCTTCTTCTCCAGCTGCATGGCAAGGTTCAGACCTGTCTGTCCTCCGATTCCGGGAAGAATTGCATCCGGGCGCTCACGCCTGATGATTCTGGCGATGTATTCTAACGTCAGCGGCTCCATATAGACCTTGTCTGCAATCGAGGTATCGGTCATAATTGTCGCCGGATTGGAGTTGCATAATATGACTTCATAGCCTTCCTCTCGAAGTGCAAGACACGCCTGCGTTCCGGCATAGTCGAATTCAGCTGCCTGTCCGATGACAATGGGGCCGGAACCGATGACCAGTATTCTGTTCAGATCTGTTCTCTTAGGCATGCTGTATTCCCTCCTTCATCATCTCAATCAGCCGGTCAAATAAATAAGCACTGTCCTGTGGCCCTGGAGCACTCTCCGGATGATACTGTACACTGAATACATGATCCTTTTCGCAGCCGAGTCCTTCTATTGTATGGTCTAACAGGTTCGTGTGTGTGACCTTAAGTTCTGTTCCCAAAAGGCTGTCTGCATCTACTGCATAAGAATGATTCTGGGATGTTATCTCAATCTTTCCTGTCTGCAAGTCCTTTACAGGATGATTTCCGCCTCTGTGTCCGAATTTTAATTTATAAGTACCGGCACCATATGCAAGTGAGATCAACTGGTGTCCGAGACAAATTCCGAAGATCGGGCAGGTTCCTTTCAGCTCACGGATGGTCTGCACCACCGGCATGACATCAGTCGGATCTCCAGGACCGTTTGATACCATGATACCGTCCGGATTGAAGGCTTTGATCTGTGAAGCATTTGTGTTCCATGGAACAACTGTGACTCTGCAGGAGCGCTGTAGGAGCGATCTCAGTATATTTTGCTTCATACCACAATCAATCAGTACTACATGATAGGTGTCCTGTTCACTGCCGGTATGCCAGATCTGACTGCAGCTGACTCTGGCGACTGCATCATGCGGCAGTTCCCATTGTCGAAGCTGCGCTGCTCCCTGTTCACTGCTTACATCCGCTGCAGTGAGCAGTACCTTGCAGCTGCCATAATCCCGTATGTGCCTTGCAAGTCTGCGTGTATCCACACCACTGATACCGGCAACATCATACTGCTTCATGATTTCATCCAGTGTATATGTGCATCTGAAATTAGATGGTTCTTCATTATAGTCTCTGACTATGAAGCCTCCCATCGTAGGAACTTTGGTTTCATAGTCGTCCTCATTCATGCCGTAATTACCGATTAACGGATAAGTCATCACAGCTGCCTGGTCCGTGTAGGAGGGATCTGAAAGAATTTCCTGATATCCGGCCATTGATGTATTGAATACAAGCTCCAGCTTCTTTTCAGAGACAGAACCGAATCCATAGCCTAAATATTCTGAACCGTCCTCTAAAATCAGTTTTCTGTCGTATGCTTTACTCATGATTGCCTCCGTGTTCTAATGGATACTGTTGATCGAAACATGCCTTGCATAAAGGAAGAGAACCCGTCATCTCCTGCAGGTCGGAAAGCTCCATATATCCAAGTGAATCTGCACCGATTTTCTGACAGATTGCCTCGGCTGAATGCGTCGTTGCAATCAGCTGTGAATTGTCCGGTACATCAGTTCCGTAATAACATGGATAAAGAAAAGGAGGGGAACTGATTCTCACATGTACTTCCTTTGCGCCTGCATCCCTTAGCATCGTAATCAGATTGGCAATCGTCGTTCCCCGTACAATGGAATCATCAATCAGAATCAGCCTTTTATCCCTGACCACACTTTCCAGAACGCTTAGCTTCATATGGACTGCAGATTCCCGTTCCTCCTTCGACGGTTTGATAAAGGTTCTGCCTATGTAGCTGTTCTTCTGAAATGCAAGAGCAAATGGAATGCCTGCCTGCTCTGCATAGCCTGTAGCCGCGCTCAATCCTGAATCCGGTACTCCAGTCACGAGATCTGCTTCCACAGGATATCTTTTCGCAAGTGCTCTGCCGCCGCGTATTCTCGCATCATATACATTGATTCCGTCAATATCGGAATCCAGTCTGG
>CAYRJT010000181.1:0-5698 GCA_964424675.1 uncultured Lachnospiraceae bacterium | reverse complement strand
AATAATAAGGAGCGGCCCTTTTGTAGTCTGAATGGCTTCTAATTGAGCATCATTAGCACTCTTAAATTTAATCTTTCCCATATCCCATCCAAATTAATTAGAATCTTATATGATTATACAACAAAACCTATCGCTTCGCATTAAATTTATGCTCTCACAAACAATCAGATCCTTTTTCCTAACACTTCAAACAGTATGAACGGCTCTGGAGTATCTGCGTGGCTTCCGATCAGCTTCTCCATCCAGACCATGTTGTACCAGCGGCCGAACTTGTAACCGCACTTGTGAAACTCACCAACTACCGTATAGCCCATTTGTTCATGGAACTTCGGACTGTTCTTTGTGAGGTATTCATCTTCGATTTCCGGATAGGCGATGCAGGCGTTCATGTTGTTGATATGCTGCAACGCAGAGATCCTCTCAAGTTCCCGATATAGGGCTTTTCCGATTCCGCATCTTTCCATGTCATCTCTGACATACACGGTCGTCTCCACTGACCAGCTATAGGCTGCACGGGGCTTGAAGGCTCCCGTATAGGCGTAGCCGACAATTTCATCATTGCACTCTGCAACGATATATGGGTACTTCTCCAGTGTCCTGTTGATTCTTTTCTGAAATTCCTCTATAGTTGGTACCTCATACTCGAAGGTGATTGCTGTATTTAGCACATACGGCGCATAGATATTCAGAAGCTGCTTCGCATCCTCCGGCTTGGCTGTTCTGATTTTGACATTCTCCCTTTTTACCTGTTCCATGTTATATCTCCTTGATGAAAGCACGTATAAAATTCTATTGACTCCTCTGTTTATCTGTGCATATTTTATGACTCTGTATTCTCTGGTTGACTCATAACGAGCAGACGCAGAATCTGCTGCTCCCAGTCCTCATCCCATGTGACATTCTTCATGACACTGATGGCGGTCAGACCATGGACATATGCCCAGAGCTGGATGATCTCAATCTCCAGACTCAGCTTGTCCGGCTTGACGCCGCTGCTTTCGTTAAATTCCAGAATCATGGATTTGAACAGCTCATAAGGCGGAAAATTATCCGGGGAATGTTCCAGTGACAGGTTGATTTTCATACACGGCTGTGAAAAAAGAAATGGAAAGTAATGGGGATTCCGGTGGAAGAACAGGACATACTCCCGTCCTACCATCAATACCTTCTCCTCACCGATGCCCTGTCTGGATGCACGGGTCAGGCACTTCATAAACGCATCCGTCACATATTCCCGCATGGCATTCAGCATATCTTCCTTATCAGTAAAATGCGCGTAAGGCGCCGCGTTACTCACGCCGCACCTTGCTGCCACCTTACGAAGAGACAGATGCTCCTCTCCGACCTCATTTACCATCTCAATCCCAGCTTCTATGAGGGCTACCTTCAGATTACCATGGTGATACTTTTTCTCTTCTATAATGATTCCCTCCTCACTCTGCCTTTCACTTGCTATGCTTTTCACTTGCTATGCTTTCATATGATATTTTGGACAAGTAACACTATCTTTAAAAGCTAGGACTTCCAAAATACTCATTATAAAATGTATAATCTATTCATTTCGGATAACTGTACTGTATTACAACAACCTAAAATTCCAAAAACGCATTAAAATACTAATATCTTGGAATGCTATTCTCCCATATGGAGTATCAATTGTCCAAAGCAACCTATTCATATATAGTCAACCTTACTGATTGGAATGTCTTTCAGCTTTCTTCTCTGTCTATTGTCCAATTATCAGCTTCCACTGGGCATTTTGGAAACTCTTTCGCTTTTTTTCACGTCCTATTGTCCAATCGCAGCCTCAAAACTCTTCTGCCTTTTCCCTCATGATCTCCAACACCTTATCATTTTCCTCCCACAGGGGACTGTGTGCAGAGTCCTCGAAAATATACAGTTCCTTCTCCGGTGCATCAAGGTTCTCATATAGCTTCTCTACCATATTGACAGGGCACGTATAATCATATTTTCCACTGATGAAATAGACCGGAATCTGTACCGGGCGTTCATCCTGATAGCTGATATCATCATTGTCATATGGTGTATCACGATTCAGCATCTTGCCCCGCCAGTAATCAATTTTCTCTCCAAAAGAATAACACTTTGAAAGCATTTGAGGGAAAAATATCTCACGTGCATCCGAACGCATCTCTCGAGTCGTTGCGCAGCCTGCCATCAGCAAGACACCTTCCCAGTCATTTCCGATGCTTTCAGGCTTCTTTGCAATCGGCTGTCCGTTCTCTATTGTAATCAGAGATTCCAAACGTTTCAAGCCCTTTTTGTTTCCTTGCTCCTCAAATGTCTTCTTCACAAAGTCATATCCTGCCTGATAACGTTTCACTTCCTTCGTGACCGCCTGCCCCATTGCGAAGTAACAATAGAAATCCTCCGGATCATCCTGTGCAAGTCTGAAGCCGAGCTTACTGCCTCCGGAATGTGCCATCAGATAGACCTTATCCTTTCCGAACCGTTCCTTCAGATAATCTGCCACCTGTGAAGCATCCTCTTCACCCATACCTTTCGATCCATCTTCATTTCTTTCTTCATCCTTCTAACACCCATTTCCTGCACATCGTTCTACGAATCTGCATATTTTATCATGTTTGATCACGCTGTCCATGATCTTTACACTGTTAAGTTTATATCATATTATCACCCATTCTTTACACTGTAAAGTTACATCTGTCATCACCTTGCTTTTTACTTAACTTTTTCGTATTTTATATTGGCAATCGCAATTCTATTGTGTTATAATTCAAGATAGTACAAATTTCCTATTTACTGTTACTTACTGATTATCTGCCATGCTTTGAGGGAAGTACTATATGAAAACTTTATATTACAAAATTAAAGATTTTCTATTCCGTGATGTCAAACGCGAGAATGAAGCGAAGGATACCGCCATTCTCTTGCGTCTTTTGACTTTGCTCTCGACTGTTTACTATATTTTATTAGTAGTCGTTTCATTTCGATGCCTTCCTGTATGGAGCATTCTATTTGCAGTCATTTCCATCATCTTAATGATTGTGATATTCAGCTCTTCCTATCGCGATAAAACAGCGATCTGTCTCTACTCCTACAGTGCTGTCTCAGCAATATTTTTCTCTGTTTTTGCTTTGATTTCCGGTACAAATTTTGGGTTTCAGTACATAGCACTCTACAGTATCTTTCTTGTGTTCTTCCGGACAGAAGGAGCGCTTGCCTATAAATACACCTATGCAATTACCACCGGTATTCTGATTGCTGTCATCACGCTGATTGCAGGAACGCATGATTATGCCCGGATCGATCAGTCTTTTGTATTTAAGTTTATTCTGATGCTCAATGTTGTCTATGCCATGATCGTAGCGATCATGATATCCAGATTCTTCTGCCTGAAGTTCTCTGCATCAGAGCATAAGATTCTGCAATACTCAAAGAAACTGGAGCAGCTTGCATCTGTCGATGCTCTGACCGGACTGCAGAACCGTCGTTCCATGATGCAGCATCTGGAAAGGCTCGCAAAAAATTATGAGCATTCAGAAATTCCGTTCTCCATCGTCATCGCAGATATTGATCATTTCAAAAGCGTCAATGATACCTATGGTCATGATACCGGCGATTATGTCCTGAAAAAGCTTGCTGAGGTATTCAAAGGCTTTATGGCGGAGCGTGGACATGTGGCCCGCTGGGGTGGAGAAGAGTTCTTGTTTACATTTGAGGGAAATAATGCAGATTATATATTTGTAGAATTAAACAATCTGAAAACCTTGATCAAAGATACCCAATTTCACTTTAATGACTTTGATCTGAATATTACCATGACCTTTGGTCTGGAGGAATTTGATTCAGGTGCCGGTTTACTAAATGTGATTTCTAAAGCTGATCAGAAATTGTACATCGGCAAAGAGCAGGGACGTAACAGGGTCATCTATTAATACCGGATTAGTCCAGAAATGAGATTGGAACCTGCATCTGAAAACTGATGTGCCTATCACTTCTGACCACCTCTATCGCAGCCGTCATCACCGACAGCATCTCCTGCAGCATTTTATCACAACTCACTTCTAACGGATCTGAAAGAGTCACTACAGATACCTCTGATGGATAGTCTATATTGATTTCGAGATAAATCCTCGTATTTGTCATATAGCTTGATTTCACTTCCACTTCACAGTTCTGTACATTTCGTGATGCATATTTTACAGAATCCCAAATCAACGCTTTTACATTTGCAACCATCACTCGCGGAATATCCCCGATCAGACAGCTTTTAATATCATTGACCTTGACATGCTTCAATTTGAGCATGTCTTCTCTGATGGCATCCTCGAATTTTCTTACATCCATACTGGTTGTCGTCTGCGCTCTGATCACACCCTCCAGCATATCTCCTGCGAACTCAAACAGCTGCCTTTTTTCTTCGGAGGTCCTGCTGCCCTGCAGGCAGTCAGTCGTTATGCGCAGCAATGTATTCAGGATCGCATTCAGTTTATAGTAACTGTGCTGCTGGAACTTCAGTGAGTCTCTCATCTTTGCAAGTGTAATGTCAAATTCTTTGCTTTCCAAAACCAGTGCGCCTTCTCGCTGCAGCTGCTCAAAGCGAATCTCTGCATACTCCATGGCATCCTCTATCTGTTCAACGATTTCCTCTGTATCCCATGGTGCTACAAATATTTTATAAATTCCATGCCGGTTAATCAGTTTTGTCAGCAGCTCTGCATTCGGATAGTCTGTAAAAATCGCAAGAACCGTTGCCGGAAATTTTTCAGAGCACTCCTTGACCACTTCACGCAGTCTCATATCAGTAATATTAATATCCAGCATCAGAAGCGGTGCATCCTGCCGTGTCATCAGACTCAGGGCTTCACCTGCAGTCACGCAATGGAACACCTCATAGCCGCTTCCTGCGATTCCTTCTATGATTGATCTGGCGATTTCTTCATTCTGCTGTACATAAATGATGTTCTTAACCATATGCTCCATCTCCTCAAGTGGCTGTACTGCCACAAGCCTGAATATTTCTTAACCAAAAACAGCCGCAGGAAATGATTTCCTACGGCTGCACACGCATTCCCTATTTCGTTAATAATAACATGATTTCATTGCTACGTGCAACAAATTTTGTCATTGCCTCCGGAGACAGCGGCTGATTGGACATACGTGCCAGATCATAGAGCTGTTCACAGATAACAGGAATGTTCTTTGCCTTCTTATGCTCGAAGATATACTGTACCAGCGGATGCTTTGCATTCAGTACCAGAGTTTCTCCCTCTGCTCCAAACATGTCACCACCCATATTCATACCAGGCATGCTGTATATTTTCATCATATCCTGCATGCGTCTGCTTTCTTCGGAAATGGTCAGAACGGAGGATACTGACTCATCCTTCAGCTTCTCTACCTTAACCTCCAGCTTGTCGTTGGACAGAGCCTTTCTGAATATATCTGTCAGGGATTTTGCCTGGCTTTCTGCATCCTTCTTATCTTCCTCTGAGATTTCCTCCTTGAAGGAATCTGTCAGGTCTGCATCAATTCTCTGGAACTTAATGTCTTCATTCTTTGACTCCAGCTGTGAGATAAACGGCTGATCAATATTATGTGTTAAGATAACAGCATCCATATTCTGTGCCTTAAACATATTGATATACTGGCTCTGCTGCTGTTCATCAGTTACATAGTAGATGACCTTGCGCGGTTCTTTCTCTGCCGGTTC
>CAYRJT010000180.1:0-5715 GCA_964424675.1 uncultured Lachnospiraceae bacterium | reverse complement strand
CTACATGGGTATATTTCATTTCGCCCAGATACTCTGTCAATCTGTCAGCAAATTCGCGATAAGTGTAGAAACCATCATCCTTACGGCCGGGATGTCTCATCCATGAACCAATATGGCACTCGTAAACAGCAACAGGCGCTTCCTTAACATTTCCTGCTGCCCTTTTCTTCATCCACAAAGAATCACTCCATTTAAATTTCGTGATATCTGTGGTGATAGATGCCGTTGCCGGACGCAGCTCTGCATAGTTTGCATATGGATCTGACTTATACAGTTTTTCATCATTGGCTGTTGTAATCTGATACTTGTATAATTCTCCGGTTCCGAGCTGCGGTACAAAAGTCTCATATATTCCACTCGGTTCCAGCCTTGTCATTGGGTTAGCATTTTCATTCCACTCATTGAATTCGCCGATCAGACTGACCGACTTTGCATTTGGTGCCCATACTGCAAAATGCATTCCCTTTGTTTTTCCTTCTGTCGCCTGATGTGAGCCCAGCTTCTTATAAATATCATAATGGGTTCCCATGCCAAACAGATATTGATCCATCTCTGACAGGAAAGGAATGTCTTTGCTTTCTTTTTTTACCGTTGCTGCTTTTTTGATTCCGGCCATAGAGCTTCCTCCCGGTTCTTTATTTTTTAGTAATAAAGTCTTTTTCTCTTAATATGATGAAATCCTCATCATCATACCTCTTAGCAAACAGTACATCCATAAAATGTGACATATTCTTGCGATCTACATGCTTAATAGCACTATCCACGATTTCCTTGACTTCTTCCAATGAAACGATATGATCCAGTGTCTGCAGTTCACCTATTCTGGTATATAATGCCAGCACTCCCATTTCATCAATTACATACTCCAGACTCTTTGCATATCCTTTTGCGTAGGAAACAAGATCATCATTGCTGTATTCCGGTATATCAATGACTGCATTAAACACCTGCTTCATAGACTTTGTAATATCCAGATGCGGCTGCAGCTTTGCTTTTGTATCCTCCAGTACGACAACGATATTCTCTATCTCACTTTTCAGTGTATTCACGATGACCTGCATATTATCCTTCGTGATCTCGCCCGCCTCTTCAATAACCAGCGCACCACCTGCAAGCTTACCCAGAGTAATCGGAATATCTTTCTTATTTAAAGCTTTACCGGTAATCTTTGCTACTTTTCCAGAAAATCTGGAATCAATGATCTGCATTGCCCTGACAATATCAATTGCCAGTCCTTTTCTTCCCGACTCCAATGACCCCATCAGTACCACATTTCCAATGCCGCCATCCATGCTGATATCTTCCATTACATCTACAATCTGTGCTTTTACAACTTCTATACCATCAAAGGATGCAAATATTCTTCTTTCCTCTTCATCGAAGTCTCTCTTACTCTTTGGATTGCCCTCAAGTGTCATATAGCTGGGAAGATTCTTCTTACCCTTTTTCTCCGGCTCCTGAACTTCTTCCAGATCCTCTTCAAGTTCTTCCTCCGGCTCTTCTTCTGCCGGCTGTTCCACTTCTGTCTGTTCAGGCACTTCCAGCGCCGGCTGTTCTATGTATGGCTGTTCCGGTACTTCTGGAATTGGCTGCTCTGCGTATGGCTGTTCCGGTACTTCTGGAATTGGCTGCTCTACATATACTTGTTCCAGTACTTCCGGCATTGGCTGCTCTACATATATTTGTTCCGGTACTTCCGGCATTGGCTGCTCTACATATAACTGTTCCGGTACTTCTGGAATTGGCTGCTCTACATATACTTGTTCCGGTACTTCCGGAATTGGCTGTTGTGCATATAACTGTTCCGGTACTTCTGGAATTGGCTGCTCTACATATATTTGTTCCGGTACTTCCGGCATTGGCTGCTCTGCGTATAGCTGCTCTGATTCCTCAGGAAGTTCTTCCGGCTGATTGATTTCTTCTATCTCCTCGATACCATCCTCAACAATAAGGCGCTCTGCCGCATCCTCCATAATAGGAGCAGATTGATCAGCCTCCTGCTTGATTGGTTCTGTTTTACGACTGGGAAGAATGATATCAGGTATTTTCCCTGTAACCTCAAGTGCTCTTTGTTTATCCTCTGCATCAAAAGCCGTCTTTATAACGGATCCCGTAACCTCCGTCACTTTATTGTGAATTTCCGGTACCGGCCCACTGACATCTTTCTCTTCAGGTATTTCCTGCTCTGCTGCTACTTCAGGTATTTTTGGTGTATCAGCTTCTTTGTGCTCCTCTTCCGATGTCTCTTTTTTAACCGGCGGAACAATTCCGGGTACGACTCCTACCAGTTGAGACAGTAAGTCATTCGTCTGATCCAGTGCTTTTCGTCTTGCATCTTCCTTGCGTTTATTTGCACTGTCCTGTTTTCTGTTCTCCCACTCCTTCAGTACATCATCCATATGAATCTGTCCGGTGATCTGTCTTTCAACCATATCTTCATTGGAAGGATTGAATGCAATCTGTCCATCCAGCTCCTGGGCCAGCTGTGATCTCTGCGGCACACTCTGTTCCGGTACCGGTGCCACCTGCTGTGGAATATACTGTTCAGGCATCGGCGGTGTCGGCTGCTGTGCATACTGTTCAGGCATCGGCAATACCTGCTCCGGTTCATTCTGTGGCTGCATATACTGCTCAGACTGCGGCTGCTCTACAGCATACGATTCCTGCATACCGGTTTCATTTTCCGGTACCAGAAATTCCTGCATGCTCTTTGCCAGTTCTGCCTGCAGATTCATAGTACTGTATTTACTCATATTAACTGGTTTTACTTCAAATTCATTGTCATTAATGACCTGCGATACCTCAGCATTTTCGGGAGGAAGCTGTCCGAACAGCTGTGACATATTATTTGTCTGTTCTATCGAAAGTCGTCTTCCGGCGGCTTCCATTGCTCTCATAGATTCTTCTGAAACAACATCCATCGGTCTATTGGGTTCATATTCCGTAGGTATAGCCTGTGTTATATTTCTGCCCTCATACTTTGCCTGCTGTTCCGGTGTCAATGGTTCATGCAGCATTTTAAGCTCCATTGCCTTGGTGACATACTTACCCTCACCAAACCATAAAATCAGCTCATCACACTCTTCAACACAACGGGTTCCCAGCCCTACTCTATGATAAAGATACGCCAGTTCATACGCCCAGCGCTCCCTGTAGTCACGTTTCTTGAACTCCTCCAACACCTCAATTCGTTCCTCCAGAGGAACTTCCTGTGCCTCATACAGCTTATATCTTAAAATATAAATACCTGTATCACGAGGCGCTACCTGAACGAACTCCTTCATATACTCAATTGCCTGCACATAATCTTCCATCTTGATTGACAACTCGCATAATGCATAAACAATCATTCTTCCGCCTGGATAACGCTCATAAGCCAGGAGTAAAATATCCCGGCTTTCTTCATATTTCCTGTTTATTTTATATATTTCGCTGACGGTACACAACATGGATACGCTTTTTACTCTACGCCAGTCAACTGTATCAGCTATATTCATTGCCTCTACATACTCATGCTTTTCCAAAAGCGTTTTGATTTGCTCGACGCGGACTCTATATTCATATTTATCCAACAGTCTTTCACCCCATCACAAATAATTCTGCGAAACAACAATATCTGCACATATTTAATTTAGTGTACCATAGGTCTAGTGTATTGTCAAAAATAATCCATCCAAAATCCTTGGTAAAATGACACTTTTTTTGAAATTTCAGCAAAAAAATAAAGCGTCATCTGACACTTTATTTTTCTTCCTCTAAAGGACACTTGTTCAAAT
The DNA here is from genome assembly GCA_964424675.1 of uncultured Lachnospiraceae bacterium. Classification (GTDB taxonomy): domain Bacteria; phylum Bacillota; class Clostridia; order Lachnospirales; family Lachnospiraceae; genus JAAYYM01. Next base: position 1,939 of record CAYRJT010000180.1, on the reverse strand, counting down.
GTTTTACATTACAATCCTGAACTCTGCCATGTGCACAGTCTACAACTCCTTTTAAATAGCAAAACATCGGTTCCTCTTTTTTTTGATCCTGCTCTTTCTTTGCCTCCTGTGCTTCCAGCATACATTTACTAACTCGCTTAACATTGCAGTCCTGAATTCTTCCGGACTCACAATCTACAATGCCTTTTAAGAAACAAAATGTATTTTCAGCCATATCAAGCCCCCCGTTTCTTATTTATAATTATAGTACAAATACGCTAAAAACGATAGTCCATTTTCGTAATTAATATCGATTTTCTATGATTCTGTTGGTAAGCTCAGCAAATTGAGACAATGTTAATGCTTCTCCTCTTACTGTATCAGGCAGATTCATCTCTCTTACTGCCCTTAGAACGGTTTCCTTTGATATCTGCAGATATGCAGCATTATGGATACTGTTTAATAAAGTTTTTCTTCTTTGGTTAAAGGATGCCCTGATCAAGTCAAACATCAGTTTTTCATTATCTACCTTGACTGGACTTTCTTTGTGAACCATAAGTCTGATGACGGATGAGCCAACATTTGGTCTCGGAATAAAACATCCTGGTGGGACATTCGCTACAATCTGCGGCTCTGCATAGTATTGAACGGCCAGTGATAATGCTCCATAATCCTTTGTTCCCGGCCCGACCTGCATCCTGTCTGCCACTTCTTTTTGCACCATAACCGTTATACTTTCAATCGGTACATGCTCCTCAAATAATCCCATGATAATGGGAGTTGTAATATAATATGGCAGATTTGCCACGATCTTGACCGGTTTTCCATTATTATGTGTCTGCACGAGCTTGTTAATATCCGTCTTTAAAACATCCTGATTCAGAATCGTGATATTATGATAATCACTTAAAGTCTCTTCCAAAATCGGAATTAATGCTGTATCTATTTCGATTGCAACCACTTCACGTGCATTTTCACACAGGTACTGCGTCATTGTTCCAATACCAGGTCCAATTTCTATGACCATATCCTTTTCATTTACATCGGCAGCCTCTATAATCTTATCCAAAATATGTGCATCAATTAAGAAATTCTGTCCATATTTCTTTTGAAAAGCAAAATGATACTTTTGAATAATGTCTGCTGTAATCCTTGGATTTCCAAGTGTCCCCATCTATGAATTTCCTCTTCCTTCTTTATATATGATACATATCCTTTGCGTTCTGCATGGTAATCTCTTCAACCTCATCCCTTGAGATTCCTTTTATCTTTGCTATTTCCTCAACTACATACGGAATATAAGAGGAGCTGTTTCTCTTTCCGCGAAATGGTACCGGTGCCAGATATGGACAGTCTGTCTCTAATAATATCCTGTCGGTAGGTATATATGCAACTACCTCTCGCAGTTTTTTTGCATTGCTGAATGTAAGAACTCCACCGATCCCGATATAATAGCCCATCTGCAAATATTCTCTTGCCATTTCCACGCCATAAGAAAAACAGTGTATCACTCCGCCGATCTCGCCGGCCTTTTCTGCCTTCATAAGATCCAGTGTATCCTGTGCTGCCTCCCTGCTGTGAATGATAACAGGAAGCTTTACTCTTCTGGCAACATCCAGCTGCCTTATAAACCACTTTTTCTGATGCTCTTTTGATGGTTCCGGATAATGATAATCCAATCCGATCTCACCCACTGCCTTGATTTTCTCTGAATCACATTTTCTTTCAATCCAGGCTATATTCTCTTCATTCAATTCTATTGTATCACTTGGATGAACTCCCATTGTCCCATATATAAAAGGGTATTGTTCTGTGAGTTTTAATGTACTGCGGCAGCTATCTATATTGGCCCCAACATTCATGATATATGCAATACCATTGGCATGCATATTTTCCAGGAGTTCTTCTCTGTCTTTATCAAATGCCTCATCATCATAATGGGCATGTGTATCAAATATCA
>CAYRJT010000179.1:0-5763 GCA_964424675.1 uncultured Lachnospiraceae bacterium | reverse complement strand
ATGCTGTGCGGTGAGCAGGAAATGTGCAGACAGGGATTTATTTTCCGAAATATTAACAGCGTCTGCCTGCAGCGGGTTTCTATCGTAGGCGCGGATGGGGAAGCAGTGATGGCTGAGAATGTGAAGCTGATAGAGAAACAAGAAGTAGAGGTGTTAACATGAGCAGAGTACAATTTGGAATACGGCTTCATGATGTGAAGGGCTGTACATTGGAAGAAAAAATAAAAAATGCGAAATGCCAGGGCTTTTGTTGCGTGCACCTGGCACTTTCTAAAGTAATGGGAGAGATACCGTCCGGAGACGGAGCACTGACACCGGGCTATGCGATGTATGTCAGAAAGCTGTTTGAAAGGGCTGGGCTGGATATCGCGGTGCTGGGCTGTTATCTGAATCTGGCTCATCCTGATGAGAAGGAACTCCAAAAAATATTGGGAAATTATAAGGACCATATCCGGTTTGCAGCGCTGCTTGGCTGTGGTGTGGTTGGCACTGAGACAGGTGCACCCAATGCAGAGTATCAGCATGAGCCTGCATGCCGGAGTGAGGAGGCACTGCAGGTACTGATCCGAAATCTCCGTCAGGTAGTGGAGTATGCAGAGGAAATGGGTGTTGTTGTGGCTATTGAGCCCGTAGCAAAGCACATTGTTTATTCACCGGAACGTGCACGAAGGGTACTGGATGAAATCCATTCTCCAAACCTGCAGGTGATTTTGGATCCGGTTAATCTGCTGGATGAAACGAACTATCCTCAGCAGGATACAGTCATAGAGGAGGCAATACGGCTGCTGGGCAGGGATACTGCCGTGATTCACCTGAAGGATTACCGGCCGGAACAGGGCATGATCAGATCTATGGCGGCAGGCACCGGTCAGATGGACTATCGGCAGATCTTGAAATTTGCCCAGACACAGAAGCCATATATACAGGCAACACTGGAGGATACAACACCGGAAAATGCTGTATCAGCGCGTCTGTTTTTAGAAGCAGAGGCAGAAAAAATAAAAATTTAAAAAAAGTTGAAATAAATTGAATCATTACCTCGTTCTATCAGTTGAGAACAAGTGAGAGGAACTCCCATACGATCACTTGGAAGGGAGGCGGAGAGAATTAATGAGCAGCAACAGCTTGAGCATATGATTGATTCCTATCAGAATCTTGTCTTTACGATATGCTACAAGTTCACGAATAACTATTTTGATGCAGAGGATCTGACACAAGAGACTTTTCTATCCGCCTACAGAAATCTCTCAAGGTTTGACGGTGAAAACCTGAAAGCATGGCTATGTAAGATTGCTAAGAACAAGTGTCTGGATTATCTGAAGCGGGCAGATGCAAGAAACATACCGACAGAGGATACATTCTTTTTAACACTTGAGGCAAACGGGCAGACAAATTCACCTGAAAAAATCTGTCTGGAGGAGTCAGTCAGGGAACAGCTGCAGAAGGCCTGCAGCAGTCTGTCACCACCTTATGATGAGGTGGCATATGCATACTTCTGTGAGGAGCGCTCCATAGAAGAGCTGACAGTTAGCCTGAACCGGAATGACAAGACACTCAGGACACAGATCTACAGGGCCAAGGGAATGCTTCGAAAGCTTCTGGATACAGGAGATTTTGATGAGAGTCTGAACGAAAGGAGGCAAATACATGCAGGATAATCCGATGAAATTGGAAGAATTATCAATTGATGAGCTGATCAGGATTGCAGAGCAGGATATGATCACGGCTCCGCATTATCTGAAAGAAAACGTGATGGAAAGAAGTCAGAGTGTTCAGGTGCAGCTCCCGATGAAGCTTGAAGTACATACCAGACAGGTATCCAAGAAAATGCAGATGTTTTATTATACGATGAAAGTATCGGCTGCCATGGTTTGCACTCTGATCTTACTCCTGCTGGTGCCGAATATCAAATTGAACATTGATCAAGGCTATCAGGAAGCAAAGAGACCGATTGAGGAAAAACGAACGGAAGTCACGGAGACATTTATGGAGAAGAGATCAAATTTCAGAGAATCCATAGATACTCTAAAAGCAAATTTTATGCAGTCAATAAATGGAGGTAATGATAATGAACAACAATAACAACAAAACAAACACAACCATCAGAAAAAAACATGGATTTTTCCTGTTTATATTCTCACTATGGCCGGGATGCGGCGAGATGTTTCTTGGATTTTATAAGCAGGGACTCAGTCTGCTGGGTGCATCCATGCTCCTTTTTGCAACACTTGAAATTGCAGACAATGGAATTCTGCTTGTATTTCTTCCCGTGCTCTGGTTCTACAGCTTCTGCCACGTACACAATATGGTAGCAATGCCGGATGAAGAGTTTTATGCACTGCAGGATCATTATTTCTTCTGCACGTCCGATGAGGATCTTAAAAACGTATGGGCATCGCCAAAGGCAAAGATGGTTACCGGGATTGCACTGATTGTAATCGGACTCTCTGCTCTGTGGAATTCTTTGGAGAGAATCTTATACAATATTATGGATCAGCAGTTTATGGATCAATATATCAGCCCGTTCTTCAACTATATTCCGCGTATCCTTGTAGGAGTGCTGGTTATCATGTTAGGCGTTCTGCTGATCAAAGGTAAGAAAAAGGAACTGGATGCAATTGAAGATCATACTTCTGATGCAGCGTAAAGGAAGGGAGATAGAATGATGTCAACCAGAGTACACAAAGTCGGTTCGATGACCTTTGGAATCACGCTTGTGGCAGTGGGTCTCGCATACCTTACACATTTGTTTTTACCTGTCCTGACCTATATCATGATCATCCGGGCATGGCCAATCGTATTTGTATTGCTTGGCACTGAAATACTGTTCAGCAATATCAAGGCCAGGGACGATGTGACGTTTGTCTATGATAAAGCCGCCATTTTCCTGACCATGATGGTAGTATGCTTTGCCATGTGCATGGGAGCATTGTCAATGTGGTTTGAAAAATCAATACACATTATACTATAATCTCAACTTAGTCATTTATATTGGTAACTTAGGAAAAAGCTCTTGCGCATGCAGAGCTTTTTTCTTATGCTATAGGTAAAGCTTTATACTTTATGAAAGGCGGTGTCAAATGAAGATACAGATTAATGAGGACCCGAACCTGCAGGATACGGAAATCATAATCAATTGCAGACAGACAAATGACGAGATCCTGAAACTGATCGCCATACTGAGAGTGATGGATTGTAAACTGACCGGCATGAAGGATCATGAGACATACATATTAGAAGCTGCAAAAATATTATACATTGACACGGTAGATAAGAAGACGTTTTTTTATACCGGTAAAAATGTATATGAGACACCGTTAAAGCTGTATGAACTGGAGGCGCAGCTTTCTTCACACGGTTTCTTCCGGGCAGGAAAGTCAATGATTATTAACTTTAACCAGATTAAGGCATTGAAGCCGGATCTGGACGGCAGGATCATAGTTACAATGAATAATAATGAAAAGCTGGTCGTATCCAGACAATACGCGATTACGATCAAGCAGATACTGGGGGTGAAATAGATGAAGAAACAGAAAATGTGGGGACTTAGCTTTGCAACCAGATTTTTAGTGATCTATGCGATTACTATATTGATCGTTGCGGTCATGGGAGTAATCGGAGGAGATGAGAGCCAGGCTTATTCAGATATGTACAAACTTGGAAGTGCAGGAATTGGTTATGATACATTGTTTCAACTAGGGTTTGTTGATCTGATTATAACGGCATTGAATGTTATATTTTTTTCAGAAAGAATTTTTGGGAAGATGATGGTACTGTGGCGGACTGTTCTTATGGTGTTGTGCATCATCATACTGATGATTTTCAGTATTATTGTATTTCACTGGTTTCCTGTAGACTTTGCTCCGGGATGGATAGGATTTTTCATTTCTTTTGGTGTGTGTTTTGGAGGCAGTACGATTATCTCAATCGTCAAGACGAATGCAGATACAAAGAAGTATGGAGAATTATTAGAGCAATATAAACAGAAACAGGAAACGGAAACCAAAACGGAGACCGGGGGCTCGAATTCAGAAGCTTAAATACGAGCAAATGAGAATGAGACAGAGACTGGCAGAGTCGCTCAATGGTGTATGATGACTTGACGGCAGGGGAATCGGGCTGATGAGAACAGGATTGCAAAAAAGTGCTAGCTGATTGCAATAATGTCTCATTGCCCTATTCCCCTGTTTTTGTTAAACTAATTAAGGTATTAATGCATGGAGATTGTATGAAGGAGGGCTTACGGTTGGCTAATGTGATTCTGGAAATGAAGAATATCACCAAGACCTTTCCGGGCGTTAAGGCACTGGATAACGTAAACTTTAAGGTAGAAGAGGGCGAGATACATGCTCTTGTAGGTGAAAACGGTGCAGGCAAGTCAACGCTGATGAACGTGCTCAGCGGTATCTATCCTCATGGCACCTATGAAGGAGATATCATATACAAAGGGGAAGTGTGCAACTTCCAGACGATCAAGGACAGCGAGAAAAAAGGGATCGTCATCATCCATCAGGAGCTGGCACTGGTACCATATCTGACGATTGGAGAGAACATGTTCCTCGGGAATGAAAGAGGAAAGAAATCATCAATCGACTGGGACGAGACCTATGGAAAGGCAAATGAGTATCTGAGGACAGTGGGGCTGCAGGAATCCTCCCGGACGCTGATCAAAGATATCGGAGTCGGCAAACAGCAGTTAGTAGAGATCGCAAAGGCACTGGCCAAGAAAGCCAAGCTGCTGATCTTAGATGAGCCGACATCATCACTGAATGAAGCAGATTCACAGGCATTACTCGATCTGCTGCTGCAGTTCAAGAAGGAGGGAATGACCTCCATCATCATATCACACAAGTTAAACGAAGTATCCTATGTAGCAGATAAGATCACGATCCTGAGAGACGGAGCAACGATTGAGACGCTGGATAAGAACAAAGAAGCCATAGATGAGGAACGGATCATCAAAGGAATGGTAGGAAGAGAACTGACGGATCGTTTTCCGAAGAGGGAGAAGACGAATATCGGAGAGGTCAGCATGGAGATCCGGAACTGGAGTGTGTACCATCCGCTGTATACAGAGAGAAAGATGGTAGACGATGTATCACTGACAGTCCGAAAGGGAGAGGTAGTAGGAATCTCAGGACTGATGGGAGCCGGCCGTACAGAGCTTGCGATGAGCGTATTCGGAAAGAGCTATGGAACGAATATCAGCGGAGAGCTGTATATCAACGGGGAGAAGGTAGAATTACATAATCCGAAGCAGGCGATTGAGCATAAGTTAGCCTACGTCACAGAGGACAGAAAAGGAAACGGACTGATCCTGTCGAATCCGATCAGAGTGAACACGACACTTGCGAATCTGGAAGCGGTCAGCAGCAAATCAGTCATCGATAAGGATAAAGAGATAGCCGTAGCAGGAGAGTATAAGGAGAAGCTGAAGACGAAGTGTCCGACGATTGAGCAGAATGTAGGAAATCTGAGCGGAGGAAATCAGCAGAAGGTGCTGTTAGCAAAATGGATGTTTGCAGATCCGGATGTTCTGATCCTAGATGAGCCGACACGAGGAATCGATGTCGGAGCGAAGTACGAGATCTACTGCATTATCAATCGTCTGGTAGCAGAAGGAAAGTCAGTGATTATGATCTCTTCAGAGTTACCAGAGATCCTCGGAATGTGTGACCGGATCTATATCATGAATGAAGGAAAGATGGTCGGAGAGCTGAGCAGGGAAGAAGCCACTCAGGAAGTCATCATGTCCCATATATT
>CAYRJT010000178.1:0-5764 GCA_964424675.1 uncultured Lachnospiraceae bacterium | reverse complement strand
AATATTCCGAGAGACACAGTGACAGATATCAATGTACTTGACGCACTGAGCTTCAGTTATGTGAATACCATCAAGGGACCGATTGCCATTCAGCATGGCTATGGAGACGGAGCAGCCATCAGTGATGAAGCAACGGTCAATGCAGTCAGCAACCTGCTCTATTCCACACCGGTATACCGTTACGCGGCTATGAATATGTCAGCAATCGAGACGATTAATGACGAAGTCGGTGGCGTCGAGGTTGAAATCCTTGAGGATATGACCAAGTGGAACAAGAAGATGACACAGGGAACGATATACGAGCTCTGGGGTAAGGATGCAACCATTTATACATCTAGAAGAGATACAACCATTGATGATTCTGCAATCGGCAGGATGAAGCGTCAGACCCAGTATCTGAAGGCATTGTTCCAGAAGGGTAAGGCGAAGACAAAGGAGGATATCCTCTTCCCTGTCACAACCTATATGGAAGTCAAGGACAGCATCAATACGAATCTGACGACGGATGAGATTACCTATCTGGCAAGACAGGTCATCGACATGGAAATCAAGGACGAGAATATCCAGACAATACCCGGACAGATGCGTCATATCGATCCGGATGAATTCTATGGATATCCGTTCCCAATGGGTTATGTAGCAGATGATGAAGCCTTGAAACAGCTGATTATCAATACTTTCTACTATGAAGTGGAATAAACACATCTCCAGAAAAAGAGTTGTGATTATTTAATAAGAAAGAAAAAATCTAAAGAAAGGAGAACCACTATGAAAAAGTTTAGAGTTATGGTAGCGCTGACAGCAGTCATGACATTATTACTTTCTGCAACAGTATTTGCAGCAACCAGCCCTAGTGCAGGCGTATCGTCACCTGCAGCAGCACCTGCAGCTCCAGCACTGAAAGGTGTTAGCGATTCAGGCGCAGCTGTTACTGTGAAGACAATTACAGACAAGCCGACCCTTGTAGTACTGGCAAGCAATGTGATGTCACATGCACAGTCAGTAGGCGGTGTACCTCAGGTACTCGGCAGCGCAGACATCCAGGCACCGGCAGGATACACAGGCGGACCAATCACATTGACCTTAACAGCACCCGGACTCGTAGCAGGAGATACAGCTTATGCTGCACATCTGATGGCTAACGGCCAGGTGGAAATCGTTACATTAACAGCGGGCAACGGTTTTGCTACAGGTACCTACAATGGATTATCACCTGTTACGATCTTCAAGGTAGTAGGTGCTGCAAGCGCATCTCAGGCAGCTTCCTCAGGACTTCACCAGACAGGATCTGTAGACTATACAGTATTTTTCCTTGCTTTGGCGATGATATCAGGAAGTGTATTATTCTATGCCTCTAAGAGATACAGCAGAGCATAATGGTTAAGAGAGAGTAGCAGTAGAAAAACTGCTGCTCTCTTAAAAATCAAGACAGACAAAGAGAGAGACTTATGCAGAAATGGATTGATATGCACTGTCATATCCTGCCGGGATTGGATGATGGCGCGCGAGACATCGATACATCACTGAAAATCATTGACCTGGCATATGCAGAAGGAATCAGAGCAATCATTGCGACTCCACATTATCACGGAGGACATTACGAGGCATCACCTGACCAGGTAGCAGAACAGGTCATCAGAATACAGGACTTGATTCGTGAGAGATATCCGGATCTGATGATATTTCCCGGAAATGAAATCTATTACTATGACAGCATCATCAATTGGATAGAGGAACACAGAGTATTTACAATGGCCGGCAGCGGCTATGTATTATTAGAATTCTCACCGTTAACAGAACTGAGAGAACTTGAACAGGCAGTCAGAAATGTGACTGCAGGCGGATATCTTCCGATTCTGGCTCATGTAGAGAGATATCAGTGTCTGAACGGACATATGAAAGTGATACAGCAGCTGATTGATATGGGGGCTTATATCCAGATCAATACAGAAGCAATTCTTGGAGAAGCAGGATTTGGCACGAAGCAATTCGTGAAGAAGCTATGCAGGAATCACATGATAGACTTCATCGCAACGGACACGCACAGCCTTCACAGAAGAAGGCCTCGCATGAAGGAATGTGCAGAGTATCTGATTAAGCATTATGGAGAAGCATATACAAGCAGAATTCTGTATGACAATCCATATTGCATCATAACAGACGAATATATCGAGCGTTAGTGCTCATGACATACAATTAGTACCACAATATGAGAAACACAGGGGAAGAAACATGGATACAGTGAAGCAACAAGGACAGTCAGATGAGATTGAGATCGACCTGGTTGAACTCTTTGGAGTGATATGGCACAAGGCATGGTTAGTGCTTCTATGCGGAGTGAATGTCGCACTGATTACTTTTTTAGTCAGTATGTACCTGATTATACCGAAGTATGAATCTATTACAAAGCTGTATATCATCAACCGGCAGAATACTGAGTCACTGACCTACAGTGATTTGCAGTCCGGTGCACAGCTGACAAAGGATTATAAGGAATTAGTTGTATCCAGACCCGTTCTGGAGGAGGTCATCAGTGAACTGAATCTGGATCTGAAGAACGATGAGCTGGCAGAGAAGATCTCTGTAGAGATTCCGACTGATACCCGTATCGTTACGATTACTGTAGAAGATACCGATCCGTATCTGGCACGTTCCATCGCAGATGCCGTACGTATCTCGGCATCAGAGCACATTGGCAACGTTATGAATACAGAGGCAGTCAATGTCGTAGAAGAAGCCAATCTGCCAATCGAGCAATCCTCACCGAAGGTGTTAATGAATACAGCAGTCGGCGGAGCTGTCGGATGCTTTCTGGCAATCGCTATTGTTGTGTTGATTTATGTGCTGGATGACACCATTAAGAATCCAGATGATATCGAGCGATACCTTGGATGCAGTGTATTGGCTTCTATTCCGCTGACAGAAGAGGATCAGAAGAAAAAGAAGAATTCTAAGAAGAGACATGAATCTGCGTCTGCAGAGCAGGCGAAGAGATCGACACCGGTGAAGAAGAGGGCATAGATACATTATGGAGAGCGTAGTAGAGAGAAAAATCAAGGAAATACAGGTCAATGATGCCGCACTGAACAGAGAAGTGACCACCATTACAATCAATCGTAAGGGCGCACTTGATTTCCAGACCAATGAGGCATACAAATCTTTGCGTACCAATATTGAGTTCTGTGGCTCAGATATCAAAGTCATCGCCATTACCAGCTGTGTACCGAATGAAGGCAAATCCAGTGTTGCATTTAATCTGGCAATGTCTATCGCAGAGAGTAATAAACAGGTACTCTTCATAGACGCGGATATGCGTAAGTCTGTGATGTCAGGACGTTATCAGATCGGCAAGCTTCCGGGTGGCCTGTCTCATTATCTTGCAGGTCAGAGAAAGCTTGTGGATGTTGTATATGCATCTAATATCAAAAATCTGAATATCATTCCCGCCGGACCAGTTCCGCCCAATCCGGCAGAGCTGCTTGGCAGCAAATATTTTGAGGCAATGATAAAGGCATGCAGAGACGCCTATGACTATGTCATTATCGATACGCCACCGCTCGGCAGTGTCATCGACAGTGCAATCATCTCTAAGAACTGCGATGGGGTTGCGATGGTGATGGAGGCCAGAGCCATCGGTAGAAAATTCGCCGAGCGCGTCATGGATCAATTGAAGAAGACAGACTGCCGTATCCTCGGAGTCATCCTGAATAAGGTGGATATCTCCGGCAAGTATTATGGCAAGTACTATGGAAAATACTACGGCAAGTATTATGGTAAGTACTATGGAAGCTAATCGGAAATGGGTCATTCTCTCTATTGCAATAGCGGCTCTGTTAATCGGTGCTGTTGTATATACTGCAATCAATACAGACCATGAAGGTCCTGTCATCAATGTACCGGCAGATGATGTTCTGTACAAAGAGGGAGATGACACAAGCGCTCTTCTGACAAGCGTGACTGCTATAGATGAACAGGAAGGCGATGTCACAGAAACCCTCATTATAGAGAACGTTATACCATTATCTGATGACACACAAGCGAAGGTCATCTATGCAGCTAAGGACAGTCATAACAATATCACGAAGACAGATAGAATCATACAGTATGAACCCTTGCCGGAACCGGTTGCAGCAACTGGTACGACAGATCCAGCAGCCAGAGAAGCAGCCATTAGGGTGGCAGCACTCATCGCAGAGAAAACAAAGCAGGCAGCAGCCTTACCGGAGGATAGGACAGAGACAGCAGAGGAAGAAGCAGAAGAACAGAATAACAATACAGGATTAAATGATATCGTAGCAGGAGCAGCAGTGGTTACAGAAAGCAGGCAGCAGGAAGAGAAACCGGAGGATGAGCCGGAACCAGAACCTGCAGCAGAGCCGGTGCCAGAGTCTGAACCTGTTGTCCAGCCGGAAGCAGATGGGCCAGCTGACCCTACACCTACACAGGACGCACCAAAGGTCACGCTCACGACCAAGTCGATATCCATGTATCAGGGGGACGCATTTAATCCTTACGCATTTATTGCATCAGCGACAGACAGTGGAGTAGATGTCACACATCTGGTCAAGACATCAGGCAGCGTCGATGTCAGCAAGGCAGGCAGTTATACAGTTAGCTACTTTGCAGTAGATGCGGATGGTCACAAATCCAATACAGCAACATTGGCGGTACAGGTCATTCCACGTCCATAACGAAACGAGCTTTCAGGGCAGGAATCCTTGAAGTACATCAGTTCAAAACACACAGGGTGAAAGAGAGAGTAGTTCCAATAATGAATACTGTAAGGAGTAACCAAAATGATGACAGAATCAATTGCTGAAAGCGTAAAAGGCCACTCGGCTGATAACATCATTGCGTTTCGACAAAGGGTGGAGGGGTCTGTCCTCGCAGAGCAGACATTTCCGAAGAAGCGGAAACTATACCTAATCACCAAGCGGATCTTCGATGTCACAGCATCATGTGTTGGCTTAATTGTGCTGTCACCGCTCATGCTGATTACAGCAGTGATGGTCAAGGCTGAGGATGGTGGGCCGGTGTTTTTTGTGCAGGAACGTGTTGGTAAGGATGAAAAAAAATTTAAAATGTATAAATTTCGAAGCATGCGCTTAGATGCAGAGGAAATACATGCAAGTATGAAGGAAGAGTTTGGTTCAACTGAAGTTTCATTTAAGTTAAAGAATGATCCAAGAATAACAAAGGTAGGAAGAATTTTACGTAGAACCAGCATTGATGAACTACCACAATTACTCAATATTATCAAAGGGGATATGGGAATTGTAGGTCCTCGCCCCTTACCTACATATGAATATAAAGAAGAACGTGAACGATATGGGATGAAGTATTGCGAGCGCTACAATGTCCAGCAGGGCTTAACCTGTTACTGGCAGATTGATGGACGCAGTGAGGAGATGCCATTTGATGAGCGTATGCAGGAAGATGTGAGATATGCGAGAGACGCATGTGTTCGTAAAGACCTATTAATTATTCTAAAGACATTTGGAGTAGTAATCTCCGGAAAAGGAGCTTGCTAATCATGTCAATATTAATATGTGGCGGAGCCGGATATATCGGCTCACACGTCAATAAAAGACTTAGTCAGGAAGGCTATGATACAGTCGTATTCGACAATCTGGTCTATGGTCATATAGAAGCAGTCAAATGGGGACATTTTGTTAAGGGGGATCTCAAGAATATAGCTGATTTGGAGGCTGTATTCAATCAGTATCAGATAGAAACGGTAGTACATTTGGCAGCATATGCATAT
>CAYRJT010000177.1:0-5765 GCA_964424675.1 uncultured Lachnospiraceae bacterium | reverse complement strand
ATTCTCATAGAAGATCAAATAGAATTTTTAATTCAAATGTGAAACGAGTAAAATGCATGGTTAACGGTACACCCAGAAGACTTCATGTTTGTACAGATTGTTTGAAATCAAACAGAGTTGAAAGAGCATAATTCGATCATTAAAAAAACAACCGCAAGGTTGTTTTTTTAATGATTACAATATTCTGAATGTCCTGCCGCTTCTCACGTCTGGTATGCATCCCTCAGCGTACAGTACTCTCTGTTAATCAGCTGTACGGTATCATTATCTCCTGCCACATTATCCGGATGAAAAATCTTGATCAAATCCTTATACCGTTTCTTTAATGCCAATGGATTATTAACACCTTTAAAAAAGATACCCGCCGCCGTCATATTCTGATACCCTGAATTGCTGTATTCATTTCTGCGGCCGATCAGCTGCTGCTTCTCTATCTCAAATTTTTTCTGCTCTTCATGAAGATCACGATATGCGCTCTCAAGGATTTCCCACTTGTGCCGGAACAATACCTTTTCCCTCTCCAGCTGCTTGCTTTCAAGTTCATTTCGGCTTCCCTGCTCTCTGATATCCCTCATCTGCTGATTCAGCTGCTCTTTTTCACTTTCTATCCTGATATTCTCTTTGAACAGCCATGTTTTGATCTGATTTAATTCCTCAGCTGATGCATTTTCTATATCATGCATTTTATCTCTCCCGTATATTTGTAACGGAACTACCCGTTTGCAAATGTCAAAAATACAAATTGTAGAGAATGATTACTTCATACACCACATCATATAGTATCATTATATTTTGATTCTTCTTTTTTTTCAACTGTTTTTCTTCCGTCATTTTTCACGAAATTAAAAGGAATCACCAGCAATACAGATTATAACCCAGTATCAGCAGCAAAATGATAATGATCACTCCAATCAGGACATTGGAAATAAACATCATGATCAGCATACCGATTGCAATTAAAAACAGTGCACATCCGATTGTATGTCTTGTCTGCATCCATTTTGCTCCTAAAAGTGTTCTGTTAATATTGTATGCACCATATTGATCATTTGTGACATTTTACTAAAAAAACAGCCGTCTCTTATCAGACAGCTGTTTCTTGGTTCAATTTTAATCCCGATTCACAATATCCTGCATCTGAGCAGCAATTTTCTCAACGACATCTCCGACGACTGCTGACTGCGCAGATATTTCTTCGGAGCTTGCTGCCAGCGTTGCTGTTCTTTCATTCAGCTCATTGATATTCTTCAGGAATTCCTGCGTTTCATCCGTCAATGCCCGGATAGCCGGTACGAGCTGATCGCTCTGCTGCTTTCCATAGTTGACAGCATCCTTCGTCTGCTCAGACAGATCCTTGACCCGGTTGGCGATGACTGTAAAGCCTCTTCCTGCTTCACCGCTTCTTGCTGCCTCAATACCGGCATTCAGCGCCAGCATGCTTGTCTGATTGGAAATTTTAATGATAGAATCATTGACTTCATTATAACCATGGACTGAGGTTTCTACCTGTGCCAGCGATTCCTTCAGCTTCTCTCCGTACTCAGCAAGTGCATTGATGGCTTGTGCCATATTGGTTGTTTCTTCTGCAGAAGATTGATTACCGCCTGTAACCTCGCTCATGGATGTTTTGATCTGATCAAATTCATTCAGAATGCCCTTGTACATCTCAACCTGTTCTTCATGCTTTTGCTGAACCTCTTCCTTCAGGGCGCTAATCTGATTCATTTCATCTTCCAGTGTATCTTTGATAAAATGAATACAGCTTTCCTTATGATTATATCCATTGGCAATGGCTGTAGCCATCTCCTCGCAGGAATTATAACCACAGGCTCCGCAGTTGATCTTCCTGTCTTTCTGATTGTATTTATGCATGCTTGTGTAGATCTCTTCCAGCTTTGAAGCAGAAACTGCCGGTATTGTGATGGAGGCATTTGTATTGTATTGACACAGGAAGTCTTCCAGCTTCAGATTCTTGAACTGTTCATTGAAACGAGCGAGACGTTCAGCATAATCAGCTGACTTATCCCATGCCGTTTTCTTGGCGTTGCAGTTATCAGCCGTTCTCTGTGCATGAATCTCCAGCAGGATATCTTCGTCATCATCACGGCTGTGGTCTGTTGCCGTTCCATAGATACATCCCTTTGTACAGTTCAGTGCATCAACCATAAATGGAAGTGTCTTTCCGGATTTCACTCTTTTGGCATATGCCTTCATGAAATGATAAGCATGCTCCGGACTCTCAATCTGTCGAACAAACAAATCCTTTCCCACAAAATGTTCCACATTTTCCTTCAGTCCACCCGGCATCGGATATACAGAGCCAAGTCCGTATTCCATCTCATCTGTCGCATCATAGCCGTTCAGGGATATTCCCTTCAGTTTACCCATCAAATGGTCAAACGTCACATTATATGTAATATAGCCCTGATTCTGAGGCCGTGTGATCTCAGATTTTTTGGCAATGCATGGACTGATAAATGCCAGTCTGTCGGAGATATTCATATACTTCTTCGCATATACGGCTCCGCACATCATAGGGCTGTGTACCGGTACCAGTTTTGAAACCAGCTCCGGAACATACTTTTCGATATAGTCAACAATTGCCGGACATGGCTGGGAGATTCCGCCGATGAAATGATTCTTTGTAATGTAATTCAAATAAGCCCATGTGGTAATATCTGCGCCAAAGCTGATGCTGATGATACGTTTCACGCCCTTGCTCTTCAGATATCCAAGTACCTTTTTATATTCATTCGGATAATTTGCAATAAAAGCCGGTGCTACCAATACACTGATCGGCGTTCCTTTTCCCAGATCTTCAAAGAACTGATCTGTATCATCGTGAAAGCTCCTCGCATCATGAGAGCATTCCCTGATACAATTACCACAGTGGATACATGCATCGCCATCTACACTGATGATGTTGTTCCCGTTCTCCAGTATTGCATGATTGGCCTGCAGGAGCGGACATGCCGAAATACACTTATTACATCCCTGACAGTTTTCGTTGGTATAAACCAGTCCCTCGTTCAATTGACCCATAATCCTTCCTCCTGTGTACTTTTTTATTCTTCTATAACCCCGTTGTTATAAGAACCAATCAATCAAATGCTGCCTTGACAGCCTCATCATCTGATACCTGCTCATCCTCTTTCTTTGCAGTAAACTTATTCACCAGATCCGGCACCATATCCAGAATCTTTGTCATGCTGTCCTGATTTTTGATATTGACCAGTCTCGTACTTCCCTTTTGAATCACAAGCACCGCACTCGGAGACATCTTTCCGCTCAGACCTCCGCCGCCGTTGCTCTTTTTATCATTATTAAACTCGCCCGCGCCGACACCGAACGAAACATCCACAAACGGCAGTATGATTGTATCGTCGATCTTTGTTGCCTCTCCGACAACTGTCTTGGATGTCAGAAATCCATCCATTCCCTTGATCAGAGTATTTACCACCTCGGTAATATTGTTGTTGTTATTCGCCATTATGCAGCCTCCTTATTTCTAAATGTATTCAACAATCGTTTGAAATCTTTATCAAAATAAACCGTCCATGCCGTCTTTAAAAATACAACGGCAGTCACTCTCCCGCGAAGATCTGTATCAGCCTCAAATACTGTCCGGTCATAGAATGGCGTAATATGCATGCCTCCGTTAAAGAACGGATAAATAATGCCCAGTACAGCCAGAATCGTACCGGTCGTTGCCGGATCCTCTGTCCCGATCTTCAGGTCAGCACGAAACCGTCTTGGCTTCACATGCCTCAGCAAGCCTCCGGCCTGTCCCAGCAGCAGTGTAAATGCATTCCGGTTGTGCTCATCCTGTAAAAAGTCGATGTAATACTCAATTTTTCCTTTTATTTCATCTATTTTATCATAAATATTTCTAAATGTATATTGTATCTTATGAAAAAAGTCATACAACATTTTGACGAATTGTTTCCATTTTTCGAGCAAAGTCGGCTTTTTCTCTGCCTTGGGTATTTCATTCTTTACCGATTTTTCAGAAACAATCTCCTTCACTGCTTCCGTCTGTTCCTCCGGATTTTTTGTCTCTATGCGATCTTCTATGCAATCTTCTCTTTCTTCTGTGTGTTCCTGCACCGCCGCTTTGTATGCCGGCTGATCCTTCTGCTTTGTCTTTTGTTTCTTTTCTCTCTTTTTCAGCGGAATCCCGAAGATCCGTATGATTCTCTTCAATTCATTCTCTTCATAAATGACTCTCACGCTGATGATATGCAGCAGCCATGAAATTCGCACCTGTGCCGTCAGTTCATCATGATAATGCAGGATTCCCCGATAGCGTACCGGTACAAACAGCACCAGCATGACCATAAAGAGCAGCAGTCCGATTATAGAAAGCAGCACAATGCCTATTACCTTCAATATAAGCAATATTATCTGTAGCATTTTCTGTCCTCCAGGCATGCTCTGATATTCTCATAGCTTCCCGTTTTTTGATAAACATCTTCTATGATCTTCTGTACAAGCGCCATTGCTTCACGTTTTCCATCTGCAATGCCCACAATATAAAGTTCCTCATCACGATAATGCGGCTGCATCAGTACAGCATTATGACAGATATCAAACAGATCTTCTCCATTTGATGCCAGAGCAATCACGTAGGCCCCAGCCATTCCTGCATGATGCTTCAGCTTCCAGATGATCTTATCTTTTTTTTCAGCGTATTGATCACTGATATATAAATCATGATAAAAGAGCATTTTGATATCTCCGTTGATTGTAATATGACTCTATAGATTATACAAGTATAACATGAACATCAGAAACTTTCCATAAATTATTGCGTTGACAATAATCCCAAAAGTTTCTATACTGAAAATATGGATCTGAAGGGAGGGACTTACATTGGAAACTGTAGCTGTGATTGCTCTGAAGCCTCAAATGGAGCTTGCTGAAGATGTTGTCGATTATCAGGGCAAGGTCATCATGAAGAGGAATACCGTTCTGGATATACATATGATCAAAAAAATACAGGCACATTCCATTACAACTGTCAGCATCAAAGAAGATGAAGACTACGTTCCTACCTATTTTGAGAAGCTGAAGGTCAGCAAAGCCTTCAAACAGTTTGAAGATGTTTATGCTGCTAACTTTGCCGCCTGGAAGGTGGCTGTCGATTCATTCATCTATAAAAAAGTCCCCATGAATAATTCTGATCTGCTGAAGCTGACTGACAATATCTTTATGCCCTTTGCCAGACAGAAATCCACGATTATCGATATGCTGTATGTTCTGCAGCATGATGAAACCGATATGACCTACGCACATTGTCTGAATGTGGCACTGCTCTGTAATACATTTGGTTACTGGCTCAGATTCAATGAGGAACAGTTAAATACTTTGATTTTATGCGGGTTTTATTATGACATTGGGAAATTCCTTCTTCCAAATGATATTATATGGAAAAAAGGAAAACTCAGCAATCTAGAATTTGATCTTGTGAAAACACATGCTTTTCACGGATACCATATTATTAAAGATCTGGATATTGATGAACATATCAAACAGGCTGCCCTGATGCATCATGAGCGCTGTGATGGTTCCGGATATCCTCAAAAGCTTGCTTTGTCAGAAATAGACTCTTATGCTAAGATGATTGCAATTTTGGATTCCTACGAGGCAATGACTTCTTTCCGTTCTTATCGCGAGCCTATGTGTCCTTTTAAGGTCATCAGCATCTTTGAAAATGAGGGTCTGCAGAAATATGATGCCGGCTTTATTATGACATTTCTGGAGCG
>CAYRJT010000176.1:0-5794 GCA_964424675.1 uncultured Lachnospiraceae bacterium | reverse complement strand
GTGCATGGTTTCGTTATCTTTTCTGGCATGTGCCGGTTCTATCCCCTGTTCCTGTAATGCCATAGTTAAGCTGTTCCTTGTTTTTAATCCCGTCTTATAGCCATGTGCTACAGGGATATAATCAAGATGTAGATGTGGTGTAGCCTCATCCATGTGGAGCACTGCATTGAACAGATATATGTTCGGGTTTCTTTCCTGAAAATGTCTTGCGTAATCATCAAGTATCTCTTTTGCCACCTCTGCTGCATCTGTCAGATTCCCATTCTCATCAACCACACCAGTATCATCTTTGCGACCAATCTGAACTACAGTCTCGTAAAATTGTTTTTCTTTATTGCCTGAGTTCTTTATCTTCGTCAGATAATTATCTATCTTCCTATCTTTCCTTTTCTGCTTTGCATTGTACTCTGCTATCGCTGTACCAAATAATTGTTCATAAGCATCTGACAGAGACTGCTGAATATAGGTTATATTCCAGGGCGTTCTTTCTTCATAAACATTATTGGCAATATAGGCACGATTATTATGTCGCAAACTTCCTTTCCCTTTTACAAATGATATTGTTTTTGCCATAGGCATTTTCTCATCTCTCTTTCTCACTTTTCCCGTCTAAGCGGGTTATCGCCGTATACGGCGATGTTTTGTTACTTTTGTCAAAAGTAACGCCTTATTAGTTTTGACACTGCGTATCAAAACATAAGTCGCTCTCCGAGGCTCTTTGCTTCGCATATCCGGCAGCATACGCCATAATCGCCGCTGTATGCTGTTTGGGTGTCGGTACCAGATAACACATACTCGGTACCGAACACAGGCTTCTACTTTCCTTTTGGTACCCAATCGGTACCGCCTATTCACCCATTCCAAAAGCAAAAGCCAGCATATCCTCCGATACATCTTCGTCTTGCACCTGCTCAGTTTCTTCTGATATTTGCTTTACCTCTGCTGTACTCTGGAGCATATATCCCTCTCCAGACAGTTCTTTTATACCTTCCAGTACTATTCTTGCCGTTTCCTCTGCCAGCTCCTGTATGGGCATTTTAGTGTCATTTTCAGTCGGCATTTTCTCCTTCATGCCCCTCACATCCAACGATTCCATTTCCACATCCAAGCTCTTGATCAGAGCCTCCGAAAGCACTTTTCCATAAGAACCATCCACTCTGCTTAATCCATGCAAATACTCCCATGCTCGGCGTTGTTTTTCATCTTCCATACAAAATTTCACATTCGTACAACGATATGTTCCTTTCATACCGGCTCCTTATCTTCGTGTTTTTTTCTCTGCCAGTGTTTCATATCCTTTGGCATTGGCACAAATGTCTGTTACAAAAGTAACCTCTGGTTTCATTGCCAAGTCTGTATAATTTTTCAGCAGGCATCCTCCTCCACCAATCACATACAAGTGCACCAGACCTTCTTTATATCCATAGTCAATCAATCGTTTCATAATGTCCTCTGCGTATTTTCCGGCAATGCGACTGACCTTTGCTGCAATATCATCTGTTCTTCCTTTTGTTCCATTTCTCAAAAGCGGCTCTATCAGCATTTCCGGGATATCCTCACCATTGACTTTAGACAACTCTTTTTGAATTTCCTTTGTACAGATACCTACTCCAAACTTGTCCGTTACCAGGCTTTTCTCCAATGGCTTATTATCAATAATCTGCATAACATTCATAGTCCCATTCCCTATATCAGCAAGCATATTCATTCCCTGCATTGCTCCCATGTTTACAATCGCTGCGAATCCCTGTGGAAACACATCTACTCCACACAAATGCACATGGTATCTTTCCCTGCGAAACTCAAAGTACAATTCCTGTTCTTTCATCAAATAGTTTCTGAAATCTGCTCCCTGACTTTTCATCCATGCAAGAGGTAGTCCCACCGCCAGTGTAACATTGGCTTCATGCAATCCTCTGAATTTCATTTCTTCTGCCAACGCTGCCAGTGTGAGAATACGAAAGTCCTCAGATTCTGTTTTGTTACCCTGATACACCAGATGTGATTCTCCTATCACATAAAACTTGTCCTTATATTTCACAAAGTTTTTGCTTACGATTGGTTCTTCCTCCATAGCTTCAATACCCGTCTGAAATACTCTGTGAGCTGTTTTCATATTTCCATAGCCATGATCTACACCAATAATGATTTTCTTATTTGTATTACGTTCCTGCATTCTGCTTATCCTCCAATATTGTTTTTATACTCTTTTACGAAATTTCCGTTTACATCGTTTACAAATACCTTTAAAGTGCTTATTTTCAATGATTTTCCTGTAAACAGGGCAGTTTACACTTCTGTAAACAAAACGTGTAAACGGAGATAAAAAGACTTTTTCTCTGGTCTTAATCAAATGGTAATTCTGTATCCACTGATAACTTCATAAAACCATTTACATCTGTTTCTCTTTTCCAGCCCCGCTGGATACCATAATCACCACTAAAACGATGCGTACTTTTAATCGCCTTCCACCCTGTAATGCTTTCATTCATAATGCTGTTAATTTCTCTGATTTCCCATTGTTTGGGTTCGTCTGAATCGTGATGAAGTGCTTCTCGATAAATCATAATAGTGCACACATATTCTTCTGTGGTAGCATCTAACCATGCCTGTATGATTCCTACTTTTGTATCCTCCGGCATAAACTGTTGCTGTAGTTCCTTCAGATAAATCTCTGATTCCTTCGTCAGCTTCAATTCGTGTGTGGACATTCGGTATAGTTCCATTGCCTCTGCCCATGCCTGCAAGATAAATTCTCTCGCTTCTGCTTCGTCCTCTAAAATGTGCTTTTCTACATTTTCCGGATGTACCAGTATCGGAGCAAATCGCCTGTTTCCACTTCTATCCAGTGGAAGGAAATCCATACTGTTTGACGTACCTACGAATACACATTGTCGTGGTCTGTCCTCAGGGTGTGTTTCATAAGGAATTTTATAGTTATCCTTTTGTCTGCTGATAAATGCTTTAATATCTTCAATGCTTCGTGCATTTACCGTTGCAATCATTTCTGCCATTTCAATAATCCAATGCCCCTGCAGCTTGCGATAGACATTATCATCATCTAATCGTTTCAAATCATCAGAAAACCAGTCATCCATACAGGCAAGCAAACGAAAGAACGAAGATTTCCCCACTCCCTGTCCACCTACAAGGCATACCATGATTTCAAACTTGCATCCCGGCTCGTATATTCTGTTGATGGATGCCAGCATTAGAAGTCGCATGATTTCTCTGGTATAAGGATTATCTTCTGCACCCAGATATTTTGGCATAAGTAAATCAATCCTCTTTTTCCCATCCCATTTCAAGTTCTCCAGAAACTGAATAATTGGATGATAACCATTTTCACTTGCAATAATATTCATTGCCTTATTGATGTTCTTTTCACTGGTAAGACCATAGGTATTTTCCAGATAATGCTGTATCTGATAAATGTCGGTGTCCACAACACTATTACTTTTTCGCTTCCAACCAAGTTCTTTTACAATATCTATTTTTCCTGTCAGCTCATTTTTACAGATACTCCCTTTCAATAATGGATCACATCGAAAAGCAATCAGACAGTTATCAATGGTCTGTTTTACCCAGCCTTTTTCTGTTCTTGCCAATGAATCTTTGACATCATCCACACTGCTCATTTCTTCCTGCATGATTCTCCCGATTTCCTCCCATGATGTTTTTGCCTGCTCGTTCAACACACTCTGCAATCTTTTCCACCTCCTTTCGATTTTTCACAAATAGTTCCTGTCTATCTGTCATATCTCCCAGACACAAAATATCCAGTCAGTAATTGGTTATAGGTTCACTATGGAGCAGTAATGCAAAATCTTCCGATTCCAGAATCACCTCCAGTGGCTTATCTATAATGTGTTTTTTAACATCCTCTATTATCTGCACACAATCCTTCAACTCTTTTATTCTACGGTCACACCATTTCTGAAACTTTGTCTGAGTATGAACGATATGTCTTCGCTCTGCTTCAATGGATCTGGCTTTCTCTCTTGCCTTTGCTCTTGCTGATTTATCCTGCTCACCATCCGCTTCCAATATAATTTGAAAATCATCTGCTATCTTCCTGGCACTTTCATAGGGTGTCAATCCATAACGGTCAGCCACATAGTTAATGGCATCTCCCTTTGCTCCACAAGCAAAACAATAAAAGAATCGGTCTATCTTCATGCTGGGGTGCTTATCATCATGGAATGGACAACAGGCAAGTCCTTTTCTGCCTACTTTTAAGCCATAAAATTCAGCCACTTCTCTTGCTGTAACACGTTCTTTGACTTCCTTAAAAATACTCAAATCTGCTCATCTCCTTCTTTATTTTGGAGACAGGCTCTGCTATAATAAATTTGCGTGTTTATGTAGCAGAGAATCTATCTCTTTGTTACTTTGAAATGTCCTTGTTATCAGCAGGGACATTTTCATTTTTATCCAACAACTGCTTTATCATTTCCATCAGCAGGAGTTCTTCTTCCGTATTTCCTTCCTTTATCTGTTGCAAAAGTTTTTCCAGAACGATTGCAACACGATTGGACATATAGTTGCCTGCTGTGACTGTTACTTTCTCTCCCAGAATGGAACTTCTGTAATATTCCCCTTTGGACAATCCAGATAAAATAATTCTTGCTTCCACCATTGCCTTTTCTTCATCGCTCAACCAGAAAGCAATCGTGTTATGACGTTTTCTTGCTTCTCTTTTACAGGGCATTTTCGTCTCCTCTCTCTACTTCTCCAAGTCTGTTAGCAATCTTAATTTGTGCGTCCATGGACTGGTGGCAATAGGTTTCAATGGTAGTGGTTACCTTTGCATGACCAAGGCGTTTTGCAATCTCTACAGGTCCGAACCCAAGCTGGAGCAAAAGACTGGCGTGACTGTGTCTGCTACCATGTACCGTAATTTTTCTCACACCTGAAATAGCAATACCTCGTTTGATTTCATGCTCAAAATAGCTTTTTGTTCTCCCTGCGAAGAGCCTGGTTGTCGGTCTCACTCGATAAATACTACCAATATACTCTTTCAAAATATCCTGTAATTCCTGATGAATCGTAATAACACGTATAGAGCTTTCTGTCTTAGGGGCAGTAATAATATCTTCTCCGTCTAATCTGGTCAGTGACTGATCTATGGTAATGGTTCCTTCTTCAAAATTCACATCAGACACTGTTAATGCCAGCAGTTCACCTAAACGTATACCCGTCCAGAACAAAATATGAAACGCTACCCAGGTATCTTTTTTGTCTATAACAGCATCTGAAAATTTTCTGAATTCCTCCAATGTCCAATAAGGTCTTTCATCTGCTTTGCTCTTTCCCATACTGCCAGCTTTTCGACAGGGATTGGAACGTAAATCATAGAAATTGACTGCATAATTCAGGATGGAATTAAGCTGATTATTGATTGTCTTCAGATAAGTTGGCTTAAATCCTTTTTCCATCATTTCTCCTTGCCATTTTCGAATCATTGGTGCTGTGATTCCGTTGATTGGTGTATTACCAAAATAAGGCAATACTTTGTCATTCATCACATATTCTTTCTGCTTCATGGTGGTTTTGCGGAGTCTCTTTTCCATGTCTGATTTATAAATCTCCCAAAAATCATTTAATGTCATAGTAGGGTCGGAAGATTGCTGTAACATAAAATGTGTATACCATTCCTCCGCTTCCTTTTTGGTTTTAAACCCACGCTTCTGTGATTTCTTTTTCGTGCCAGTCCAGTCTGTCCAGCGATACTGAATACGCCATGTTCCATTAGGATCTTTCTTTGCACTACAGCTCATTATGCACTTACCTC
>CAYRJT010000175.1:0-5802 GCA_964424675.1 uncultured Lachnospiraceae bacterium | reverse complement strand
TTCGAATCTTGTCAGTTGTGTAAACATTCATATTCAAGTTCCTCCAATACTGTTTGTTATGACCTCATGAAATTCTCAGTCATTTGGTTTCTACCCATGGTAATATTGTAATAAAAAGAAAGACAAAATGCAAGTTCTTTATACACTTTTAACAAAGTTAATAATTTATCGCTTTAAAGCGTTGCGCTTTAATGTATTTAAGTGTTGACAACTGTATCTGAACTCGCTACAATAAATTAAGTTACAGATTTCATCGCCTGTTACAGGAAGAAAGGACAACAATCATGATTATTGTAATGAAACCGGGGGCATCCTCTGAAAATATCAGCAGTGTTGTAAATACCATCCAAAAAAAGGGGCTGGAGACTCATCTCTCACAAGGTAAGGAGGTCACCATCATCGGCGTAGTCGGTGACAAATCCAAGCTGGCATATGACAACCTTGAAATCTTTGAAGGTGTAGATAAGATCGTACCGGTAACAGAGAGCTATAAACTGTCAAATAAAAAATTCCATCCGGAGCCCATCCATATCCAGGTCGGCAATACATCCATCGGCCCCGATACACTGACCATCATGGCAGGCCCATGTGCAGTTGAAACAGAGGAACAGATGCATCTGATTGCACAGAATGTCAAAAAAGCCGGTGCTACGATTCTGCGTGGAGGTGCTTATAAACCCCGTACCTCACCCTATGCTTTTCAAGGGCTAGGTGAAGATGGACTACGCTATCTGCAGGAGGCAGGCAAAGAGACCGGACTGGCAACAATCAGCGAGGTCATCAGTCTGGATGCCATTAACGCAGCTGTCAAATATGTCGATATGATCCAAATCGGTGCGCGCAATATGCAGAACTTTTTTCTGCTCAAGGAGGCCGGACGTGCAGGACTGCCGGTACTGCTGAAGCGTGGATTATCTGCTACCATTGATGAATGGCTGAATGCTGCTGAATATATTATTTCAGAGGGCAATCCGAATGTCATACTGTGTGAACGCGGTATCCGTACCTTTGAAACAGCTACCCGGAATACACTGGACATCAGCGCAGTTCCTGTACTGAAATCCAAAACCTATCTGCCTGTCATTGTCGATCCGTCTCACGCCACCGGGGTCAGAGCCTATGTCTCACCGCTTGCCAAATCTGCAATCGCTGCAGGTGCCGATGGACTGATGATCGAGGTTCATAACGATCCTGCAAATGCATTGTCAGACGGTCCTCAGTCTCTGACCTTTGAGCAGTTTGACACATTATGTGATGAAATCAAGCCCTTCTGTGGTCTGATGAACAGGAGCTTTTAAATGGAACATACAACGATTGGTTTTATCGGTCTCGGTCTGATCGGCGGTTCGATTGCCAAGGCATATAAAAAAGTAAATCCGGATGCCGTCATCACGGCATATGATCTTGATCTACGGTCACTGTTAGCTGCACAGAATGAAGGCATTGTTGATGTCCTGTGCACAGATATTGATGATTCCTTCAGCCAATGCAGCATTATATTTTTATGTGCTCCTGTTCTGAAAAATGCACAGGCATTGTGCCATCTGACTTCACGTATCTCAGATGACTGTATCCTGACAGATGTCGGCAGTGTGAAGGAAAATATCATGCACAGTGTCCTTGCAAGCGGCCTCTCAGAGCATTTCATAGGCGGACATCCCATGACCGGCTCGGAAAAATCAGGCTATCTGCATTCCAATGCAAGACTGCTGGAAAATGCATACTATATTCTGACTCCGAGCAAGCATACCAGACCTGAGCTTGTCACACGTATGCAAAAGCTTGTATCATCGCTGAACGCAATTCCGATTATACTGGATGCCGCAGAGCATGATCAGGCCACCGCTGCAATCTCTCATCTGCCACATATTCTTGCCGCGTCACTTGTTGATTTTGTGAAAGAGCATGATACTGAGGATGAAATCATGCGTACTCTGGCAGCCGGCGGATTCAAGGATATTACACGGATTGCATCCTCATCTCCTGAGATGTGGCAGGATATCTGCTTGACAAACAGTGCTCAAATTTGTACATTATTAGAAGAATATACTGCAAAGCTCGACCGGATCAGACAAGGCATCTTCTCACACGATGCAGATATGCTGTTTGATTTTTTTGCGGAAGCAAAGGAGTATCGGGATTCTATGCAGGATGCATCTCTCGGGCCGATTCAAAAGGTCTATGTATTATACTGTGACATTCCGGATCAGACCGGTATCATTGCTACGATTGCCACTCTGCTTGCGGAGCATGAAATCAGTATCAAAAATATCGGTATCATTCACAACCGTGAATTTGAAGAAGGTGCACTCAGGATAGAGTTTTATGAGGAAGCTGCTCTGCATGCCGCCGGATGGATGCTCAGAGATGAGAACTATACAGTATATGAACGTCATTAAGTATTTGATTTGAAAGGATTTTCTTATGATATTTAAAAAAGCAAATCGTCTGAGCGGAGAAATTACTGTTCCCGGCGACAAATCGATTACACACAGAGCAGTTATGCTGGGTGCGCTTGCTACAGGCAGGACTGAAATTCATAATTTTTTATACGGTGCAGACTGCCTGTCTACTATTGATTGCTTCGAAAAGCTTGGCGTACAGGTGGAATCCTCATCTGAGCCGGAAGGCATCGTGACGATTCACGGTGTGGGTCTGCATGGTCTGCAGGCCCCGTCTGCTTCTCTTGATGTAGGCAACAGCGGCACTACCATCCGTCTGATGTCAGGGATTCTGGCCGGACAGGAATTTGACTCTATGCTGACCGGCGACGGCTCTATCCAGAGACGCCCGATGCTGCGCATTATCGAGCCCCTTTCCATGATGGGTGCTGATATATCCAGTACATTAGACAACAACTGTGCCCCTCTGCAGATCAAGGGCAAGCTGTTAAACGGCATTCATTACATCAGTCCTTATAATTCTGCACAGGTGAAGTCAGCTGTTCTCTTTGCAGGACTTTTTGCCGACAGCCGTACTTCAGTGACTGAAAAAAATGTATCACGAAATCACTCAGAATTAATGATTGATTATTTTGGTGGAGAAATCTATATGGAGGATACGACCATTACAGTCTGTCCCGAGCCAACACTGGTCGGACAGCGTGTCGTAGTTCCCGGCGACCTCTCCTCTGCCGCATATTTTATAGCGGCTGCTCTGATTGTTCCAAACTCCGAGATACTGATTAAAAATGTCGGCATCAATCCTACCCGGGATGGTATGCTTCGTGTTGTGAAGGAGATGGGTGGACACATTGAAATTCTAAATGAGCAGTTTGACGGCGAACCTTTTGCTGATATTCTGGTGAAATCTTCTGCTCTGCACGGCGTCACAATCGAGGGTGCCATCGTGCCGACTCTGATCGATGAGCTGCCGATCATCTCCGTACTGGCCGCCTATGCAGACGGACAGACCATCATACGGGATGCCGCAGAGCTCCGAGTCAAGGAATCTGATCGTCTGGAAGCCATTGTAGACAATCTTTCATCCATGGAGGTAGATATTACACCAACTCCTGACGGGATGATCATCAATGGCGGTAAGCCTGTCAAGGGTACTGTGATTGGTTCCAGACTGGATCACCGTATCGCAATGTCATTTGCAATTGCCGCTCTCGGAGCTGAGGGAAATACAGAAATCATCGGAAGTGAATGTGTGAAGATTTCCTATCCCGGATTTTATCAGGATCTGGAGTCATTGATACAGGATTAAATATGAGTACGCCTATGGCGCACGACTCAAAAAAATCAGGGCCTGACTAAGCCCTGATTTTTTCTTCTATGCGTAACAGTTCATTATATTTTGCAACCCGCTCTGCACGACATGGTGCACCTGTCTTGATCTGCCCTGCATTGACGGCAACTGCCAGATCTGCGATAAAGGTATCTTCCGTCTCGCCGGATCTGTGTGACACCACGCAATGATATCCGTTTTTATGGGCAATCTCGATCGTATCCATCGTCTCAGTCACTGTTCCGATCTGATTGACCTTGATCAGAATGGCATTTGCCGTTCCAAGCTTAATCCCGGCTTCCAGTCTTCTGTGATTCGTCACAAACAGATCATCTCCCACAAGCTGTACCCGGTGTCCGATTCTCTTCGTCAGTTCCTTCCAGCCATCCCAGTCATCCTCAGCCAGTCCATCCTCTATCGAACGTATCGGATACCGATCCAGAAGTTCCTCATAATATGCAATCATTTCTGCTGTATCGCGTTTGATTTCTGTCTTACCCTGTTCCTTTGATGCTTCTTCATGTTTACCGGGATGAATACCGTTTTCCTCATATGCATGATTCATATCCACATACTCATGCGATGTATTGATATTGCCTGCCTCATATGCCCCATCCGGTACAGTATCATTTCGCTCACTTTCCTGTTTCATGATCAGCGTTTCTCCCGGAAAGTGATACATCCCATCCTCTTCATTGTATAATTCACTGGCTGCCACATCCAATGCAAACTGAATATCCTCTCCCGGCTGATACCCTGCCGCCTTGACTGCCTCCATCATGATATCCAGTACTGCCTTTGCATCCTTCAGATCCGGTGCGAATCCTCCTTCGTCACCGACTCCTGTCGACAGTCCTTTTTGCTGCAGCAGTTTTTTCAGATTATGATAGATTTCTGCACACATCCGCAGGCCTTCCCGAAAGCTTTTCATGGATACCGGCATGATCATAAATTCCTGAAAATCCACGGTGTTCTTTGCATGTGCCCCTCCATTCAGGATATTCATCATAGGAATCGGGAGCAGGTGTGCATTGCTTCCACCCAGATATTGATACAGCGGAATCTCCAGTGCCTCGGCAGCTGTTCTTGCCGCCGCCATGGATACGGCCAGCATTGCATTGGCTCCGAGATTTGCCTTATTATCCGTTCCGTCAAGCTCGAGCAGCACATGATCCACCTTTCGCTGTTCCAGCGCATTCTGCCCGATTAGCTTCTCTCTGATCTTTGTATTAACATTCTGCACCGCCTTTTCTACACCGAGTCCAAAGTACCTAAGCTCCCCGTCACGCAGTTCAATTGCTTCAAACCTGCCCGTACTCGCCCCCGACGGCACCGCCGCCCTGCCGGTATAGCTCTTTCCCATCAGCCCCTGCTCCGGACTGTGTCTGTGTGCTACCCTCCGTTCAACCGCCACTGCACTCACCTGGGCCTCTACAGTCGGATTCCCCCTCGAATCCAGGATTTCCCTCGCATGTACATCCATAATCAAAAGTTCCATACTCATATCCGCTTACCTGCCTTTTTACATTGATAAGCTTAGTATGTGCTTTCCTGCATAAAAAATACCCCTGACTGTTCATCAGGAGTATTTCAAATAGATTGTTTCTTTAAAAATTATGCATTCTTAGTCGGCATACATGTAAATACCAGAACAACAATACTTCCGATACCTGTCAGACAAAGAAGAATGAGTAGCGGATTGTATCCGGCATCTCTGAGTCTTCTGCAAGTGATTGCAATTGACGGAACCAAAACTGCAAGACTATACAGGTAGGAAAGAGGTGTGAATCCTATAATACCTGCAATAATTCCAATCACAATGGCAACAATGAAATTCGCCAGTACAAAGAACCAATAACCTACTCTGTCTGTTACACCACTGAAGTCCACATATCTTGTAAATGCTTCCTTATAGCTGTCTACTAACTTCATACTACTACCTCCTTCTGCCTCTCATGAGGTCCCTCAAATCAATTGTAAATTAAAATTTGCCAGCGTCAGCAGCTTCCTGTACTGAAACAGTGGAACCGCTAAAATAAGGGGCTGTAGCCCAATTGTGTCTTGTGTGGG
>CAYRJT010000174.1:0-5803 GCA_964424675.1 uncultured Lachnospiraceae bacterium | reverse complement strand
TATCCTGACGAGTTCTCCGTCTATGGATATTCTGATTTCCAGCAATCTGGAGAGACTGATCTATCTGATTGCAGGAGAGAGTACAGAAAAAAATGCCGCCATGATGAAGGAGCTGCAGACAAAGGGCTCATATACGATCACAGCTGAGATGAAAAAGAAGCTGACTGATTTCTGTGGTATCTATGCAGATGAATCAGAGGTCTTTGGTGTGATCAGAGAGATACAGGAAAGATCGGGATATGTGATTGATACGCATACAGCGGTTGCAGCGGCGGCCCTAAAGAAATATTATGACCATACCACAGATCAGAATCCATGTGTAATCATATCAACAGCAAGTCCCTATAAATTTGCCAGAAGTGTTATGAACGCGATTGATTCCAAATATGATGCGTTAGAGGATTTTGCATTGATTGACGAGCTGAGCAGACTTTCAGGTGTCAAGGTTCCAAAGGCTATAGAGGAAATCAGGACAGCACCTGTACTGCATCATACCGTATGTGCAAAAGAAATGATGGAAGACAGTGTCAGAAATGTGTTAAGCATATCATGATGAGATACAAAATAAAAACTCTCGCCGAAATCAAAGGGCGGGAGTTTTTATTTGGATTAATCTAATTCAATTAAGTAGAACAGTAATTCACCAAAGGTAAAACAAACAGGAATCGTGGCAACATTGCCAAGAGCCAGCTCAAAATCTACATCTTCGTGAATCGGTGGTTCCAGACTCAGTTCTATGGCATCCTCCTTGGACAGATCCACTACGAACAGACCATTGTGCAGATTCATAAAATCAACAATCGCATCCTTTGCAACGGCATCATATTGAGTGATTTCAACGTGGGAATACTTTTCAGCAAATCGAATCAGTACCTCTGTATCACCGTCGATGCCGGTAAACGCAGAAGGGATACCGATTATTTTCTGCATCAGTTCATGTCCGGTAGCATAGGAGTGTGTAATATTGATCTGACCGAGCTTGATATCGGGTTCTACAAAAAGAGAAAGGTCATGTAACAGTTTGACTATGTATTTGAGAAAAAAATCTGAGGGATTTGTATCTGCTAGCTGTGGATTATTTGGTATCTGGCTTATATATTCTTCTTTGACCATAACATCATTCTCCTATACAGTGGTTGAGAATCTGCTTTAGCTGTTCCGGATCCACAGGCTTTTGGATGAAATCCTTAGCACCGGACTTGATCGCTTCCTTCAGATGTGTCTGCGTGCCAACAGAGGAAACCATGATGATACAAGCTTTGGGGTCAAACTGGACAATTTCCTTCACAGCAGTAATACCATCCTTGACAGGCATGACGATGTCGAGAAATACGATATCAGGTTTTAGGATTTTGTATGTATCAATGACTGTTTGTCCGTCAGCGACTTCGACAATATCTTCATAATTAAAACCGTTCAGTATTTCTTTCAGGCTTTTTCGAGCCAGAATGGAATCGTCACATATCAGAATTTTTGTTTCATTATCAGCCATATTACCATCCTCTCATAAGTCAATATTCTGATTCGCAAAGATAAAATACGAATTATATATATTTTACAATAAGATAAGATATTTTTCAATATTTATCAGCATTTTGACTAATTAAAACAAATTATCTGCTGCAAAGAGGAATGTAGGACTCATCCATACCGATGGGCTTGTATGCAGGTCTGATAATCTTACCGTTGTTAGCGAGTTCCTCCATACGATGTGCACTCCAGCCGACGATACGTGCGATTGCAAAGATCGGGGTGTAAAGCTCCGGCGGAAGATCCAGCATGTCATAAACAAAGCCGGAATAAAAATCGACATTACAGCAAACGCCTTTGTATATTTTGCGTTCTTCGCCGATTACCTGTGGCGCAAGTCTCTCCACAAGGGAATAAAGTGCAAATTCCTTTTCAAGGCCCTTTTCAACACATAACTTCTCCACAAAAGATTTGAAGATTACCTTTCTCGGATCGGATAAGGAGTAGACTGCATGCCCCATACCATAGATCAGCCCTTGCTGATCAAAGGCTTCTTTATGAAGAAGCGCTGCCAGATAACGGGATACCTCTTCCTCATCAGTCCAGTCCTGGACAACCTCTTTCATATCAGCAAACATCTTTACAACCTTAATGTTGGCACCACCATGCTTGGGCCCTTTCAAAGAACCGATGGCAGAAGCGATGACGGAATATGTATCAGTACCTGAAGAAGAAACGACATGGGTTGTGAAGGACGAATTGTTACCGCCGCCGTGTTCCATGTGCAGTACCAGTGCGACATCTAAAATCTTTGCCTCCAGTGGAGTGTATTTTTTGTTCGGGCGAAGAATACGCAGTATATTTTCAGCGGTTGAAAGCTCCTGACGTGGAGAATGGATGTATAGACTCTTGCCATCATGATAATGACGGTAAGCCTGATATCCGTATACAGACAGCAGTGGGAAAAGACTGATCAGCTGCAGACATTGACGCAATACATTAGGTAGCGATATATCATCAGCACGGTCATCATAGGAGTATAATGTCAGTACACTGCGGGCGAGTGTATTCATCATATCCTGACTGGGAGCCTTCATGATGATGTCACGGACAAAGCTGGTAGGAAGTGTACGGTAGGATGCTAACAGCTCTTGAAATCCCTTCAGCTCGATCGGAGTCGGCAGTACATCAAAAAGCAGAAGATACGCAACCTCTTCAAAACCAAAGCGTTCATCAGATGTAAATCCTTTGACCAGATCCTTGACATTATAGCCACGATAAAATAATTCTCCGTCAGCAGGCATGGAAACACCATCGACGATCTGGGTGGTGCGAATATCAGAAATGGAGGTGAGACCAGCCAGTACACCCTTGCCGTTGATATCACGCAGTCCACGTTTGATCTCGTATTTTGTATATAGTTCCGGGTCAATTTCACTTGCTTTCCGGCTCAGCTCGGATAATGCAAGAATTTCGGGTGTAATTTCACAAAAAACATTATGATCCATATGGTACCTCCGTTCAAAACAGTTGCCGTGTTACAATTCAAATAAATCCAAATAATATCTTACCATGAGAAAGTGTCTGTGTACAAGTAAAAAAACAATAAACTAGCCATATTATTACATAATATGGGTCATAAAGGAGAACAACAAACGGGACACAGGGAAAACAGAATGGACATCAGATAGGAAAACAATTATAATGATGCTATATGATATAGACTACAAATCAGGAGGTAATCATATGAATAAGAAAGAGATGCTGAGTCATATCGATCATACACTGCTCAAACCGTTTGCAGCATGGGAGGATATTCAGAAGCTGTGTGAAGAAGCAATAGAATATCAGACCGCGTCGGTATGTATTCCACCGGCGTATATTAAGAGAATTCATGATCAATACGGAAACAGAATCAATATCTGCACCGTTGTCGGATTTCCACTGGGATATGCAGTGACAGAAGCCAAGGTGGCTGAGGTAAAGCAGGCATTGAAGGATGGTGTCAATGAAGTTGACATGGTCATCAATATCACAGATGTTAAGAATGGTGATTATGATAAGGTGGAGCAGGAAATCCGGACTTTGAAAAAAGAGGTCGGTGACAAGGTACTGAAGGTCATCATAGAGACCTGTTTCCTGACAGAGGATGAAAAAATCGCAATGTGCAAGGCTGTTACCAGTGCTGGAGCAGACTATATCAAGACATCGACAGGGTTTGGCACAGGTGGAGCAACGATAGAAGACATCAGACTGTTCAAACAGAATATTGGAAAGAATGTCAAGATCAAGGCCGCCGGAGGAATCAAGACCATTGACGTTCTGCAGGCTTTTCTGGATGAGGGCTGTGACAGGATCGGAACGAGCTCTGCAGTCAGTCTGCTGAAGGGCAAAGAGGCCGGAGACTATTAAAATGGATCAGACCGACAGAATGCAAAATCATATTATCCGCGAACGGCTTGACTTACTTAGAGCGCTCATGAAGCAGAAACAGATAGATTTTTACCTGGTACCGACGGGAGATGACCATCAGTCAGAATATATCGGAGATCATTATAAAGTAAGAGAGTATCTGTCGGGCTTTACGGGATCGGCAGGAACCTTGCTGGTATCAGCAGGAATGGCAGGGCTATGGACAGACGGGAGATACTTCATACAGGCTGAAAAGGAACTGGCGGAAACCTCAATCGAACTGTTCAGGATGCAGGAGGATGGTGTACCGGGACTGACAGAGTTTCTGGCCGGACAGGTATGGGATGGAGCCACGATAGGCTTTGACGGGAGAGTGGTATCTGCAGCATTTCAAAAAGGACTGTTGCATGCGATGCCTGGGATCATACAGATTTGTTCAGACATTGATCTTGCAGATCAGGTATGGAAGGATCGACCGGACAGACCAGCAGCTCGGATCTACCAGCTGGATGACTCCTTATCCGGCATGGATACAGCTGCAAAGCTCGGGATGCTCAGGAAATGTATCACTGAAATGAAGGCAGATGCAGTACTGCTGTCGACACTGGATGATATTATGTGGCTGTATAATCTACGCGGCAATGATGTACTGTATACACCGGTAGCATTGGCATTTGCATATATTACAAAAAAGTCTGCATGGCTGTTTGCAGAGAAATCTGCAGTGCCGGAGGCCACAGAACGGTATCTGACGACAAATAAAATCACATTGGAGTCCTATGATCACATCTATGAGTTTTTGATGAAAGTGGATCAGAACCGGAAAAGAAAGCTGCTTCTTGATACAGCGGCAGTCAGTCTGACACTCTATGAGGCGGCAGCTGCAGGACATGAAATCATCGATCTGCCAAACTACAGGTTGATCTCAAAGGCAGTTAAGAATCAGACTGAGCTGGAGCTATGCAGAACCTATCATCTTGCTGATGCAGTTGCAGTTACAAAGCTGATCTGCTGGCTCAAGAATCATCCGGATATCTCTGAAGAGACCGAGCTTTCCGTTGCGGAGCAGCTGGAAGAATATCGTAAACAGCAGAAGGGATATACAGAACCTTCATTTGAAACGATTGCAGCGTTTGGTGAGCATGCCGCCATGATTCATTTTACGGCAGATACGGAAACAAATGCAGTACTGAAACGCGAGGGTATGCTGCTGCTGGATTCTGGAGGACAGTATGTCGGTGCAACAACAGATATTACGAGAACCATCGTATTAGGAAATCTGACTTATGAGCAAAAGCAGCAATACACAGCTGTTGTGTGTGGAATGCTCAAACTGGCAAATATGGAGTTTTTATACGGATGTACGGGACGAAATCTGGACATACTGGCCAGAGAGCCTTTATGGAAGCTGGGTCTGGACTACCGACATGGAACAGGACACGGTGTCGGGAGCTTTCTGAGCGTGCATGAGGGGCCACAGGCATTTCGGTGGAAAATGAGTGAGACACAGCCGGAGGTCGTACTGGAGCCGGGCATGATCATTACGGATGAGCCGGGTGTTTATATAGAAGGAAGTCATGGAATCAGAATCGAAAACGAACTGCTTTGTATAGAAAAGAGAACAAACGAATGGGGCAGATTTCTTGGATTTGAGATACTGACACATGTACCGATTGATTTGGATGCAATTCTTCCTGAGCAAATGTCAGACGAATGTAAGAAAATGTTAAATGTATACCACACAGAAGTATATGAACTGCTTTGTCCGTACCTCACAGACAGCGAGCAAAAATGGCTGTTTACGCAGACTCGTGAAATCTAAAAAATCAATTAAAATCGTGTTTTACAACTTGACTTTTAATAGTAGGTTTGAGATAATAGCCCATGGATGCGCAAAAGCGCACAACTGGAACTCATAATT
>CAYRJT010000173.1:0-5830 GCA_964424675.1 uncultured Lachnospiraceae bacterium | reverse complement strand
GAGATATGTAGAAGTGCTTGAATTTACGCACTTTGTGACCATGTTTGAGTTTGATAGAAAAGGTACAAATTATAAGAATAAGAAGCTGATAGATAGAATTACAGTTTCAGTTGTACTAGACCTGGGGCGTGGGAACACAACCGAAAATGTATATGAAAGTGAATAAAAGCTAAGTGATTAGCGGTTTGTAGGGATACCAGTAAGTTTTGGTATCCCTATTTGCTTACAAGGACATTCCGAAAGGAGTGTCTTTCTTTATTTCACAACTTGATTATAAAAAACAAGGAATCTTGACCTTGGGGATATCAAGGAACTTTTGCGGCTTATTCATATCTGCAGCAACAACTTAAATCAGTATGCCAAAAAAGCAAACGGAATCGGGAAAATCTATCAGGCAGATATTAAAGACTTGCAGACCAGATTAGATGAAATCTGGGAACAGGCAATTTTATCAGCGATTGCATAAAAAAATGAGTCATTACAATACAGGTAATGGCTCAGATACATAATGTTTATAGAGAAAAGAAAATCTTATTGTTTCAATATCAGAAATACCGTATAATAATAGTGTAAAGAAGTTAATGAAATATTATCTGCTATTAGGAGGAGTCATATAATGCCGGCATTATCAATGTTCTATGGAATT
Source organism: uncultured Lachnospiraceae bacterium (assembly GCA_964424675.1). Classification (GTDB taxonomy): domain Bacteria; phylum Bacillota; class Clostridia; order Lachnospirales; family Lachnospiraceae; genus JAAYYM01. Next base: position 5,184 of record CAYRJT010000173.1, on the reverse strand, counting down.
ATCGTAAGAATGCAGAGTGAAAAGGATGCGAAACATAATAAACCGCATATTCATGCACTATATGGAGATAATGAAATTGTTATTGCTATAGACGGAGAAGTGCTGGAAGGAAAATTTCCTAATAAGCAACTGAAACTTCTCTTGGCATGGATGGCTATTCACGAGGATGAATTGAAAGCAAATTGGAAGATGTTAAGTGATGGCGATGGATATTTCAAAATAGAGCCTCTTAAATAAAGAGACTCGCAAGGAGGTGTTATTTATGCTAAGACCAACTGCAAAAAAGGTTACTCCAAAAGATAACTACCTGTTGCTCATAGAATTTGACAATGGAGAGTTAAAGGAATTTGATGTAAAACCTTACATTAAAGGTGAATGGTACGGACATTTGGAAGATATAAATTATTTTAATTCGGTGTTTACTGACGGCTTTACTATCGCTTGGCCTGAAGGACAAGACATCTGCCCTGATGAATTATATGAGTTGAGCAAAGCATTGGTATTTGCATGGGGTAACTGATAGATATTGTAAATGATGAAGACATCAAATTGTAGTAAGTACAGGGCAGTCCAGTCGGGCTGCCTTTTCTATTTTCCCCATCCTTGCCAAAGTAAAAAGAACATACTACAATGTTTGCAAATAAATTGAAAGAGAGGATTTACCATGAAGGTATTGAAGTTGTTATTGAAGTTTTTCCTACTGCCGTTCGTTCTTTTGTTTGGCACAGTTATCCTTTTATGCAAACTGGCATCCAATTTATCTTCTCATGCAGTCAGCCTCTTAATGCTGTTACTCTTTATCTGCGGAATTATTACAGTATCGAAACAGCAGTGGAATCAGACCGTGCTTTTATTTGGTGCAGAGGTTATCTGTTTTGCAGCACTCTTTTTTGTAACATGGCTAATTGATACTGCAGAGGAAATGAACTGCAGACTGGTAGATTTTCTAAGGTCATAATAAGGAGCGTGAGAAAATGACACCACAGGAATTAGAAAAGGAAGCAATTACAATCGACAACGTGTATAAAATCATGCAGAATTTCGGCAAACTGTGTGATATAATAAATGACGAAGAAAAGAAGGATTTACTAATATATTTGATTAAAGAAATTCAGATATATCCACGTGACGAGACAGAGACAATTTTGAAGTCAATAGAGTTTAATTTTCCTATTTACAAAGACGGACAGGCGGTTAACAAGGTCTTGTGGGAAAGTGGCAACACTGTTGAGACGGTTGTTTTGATGTCAAGGGTGAAGAAGTGAAAAGTAAGAAGGGGCTTGAAATTAAGGGATTTGTGGAAAGGAATCATATCATGAGTGATTTAATGCCTTATGGTGAACAGTTTGAAAAGATTATTGATATTGTCGAGTCCGCCAAAGATCGTCTGAAAAAGGCTTGAAGTAAGGGCATTTCATAGATTTGCTAAAATGACGAACTTAAAGAAAAGGCTAAAGAATAAGCATTACTAATTATATTAGCAGTAAAAATGCTGTAGGGTTGAGTTGACTGCTTGAAAACGGGTAGGTTGTGTGAGATAACAAAGGATGAATTTGTAAAATTTGATGATGAGGAAGAAAATGAGGTAAAGTGGTATGGCAGAAAAACCTAAATGCTTCGATGAGTTTTATTATAGAAAACAAGATGAAAATGAAGATTTGGTAGATTTAGTCAATTATGTTGAAAATAACAATGATAAACTAGGAGAATATGAAGGTGAGATTTTCTGCCCTGAATGCAAGAATGCTGAATTGTATTTTGTTCATAAAACATCTAAGGCAAGGGCACATTTGAGAAGGTGTCCCACTTCTAATCATGAAGAAAGATGTTCGTATAATTATCTGTATGCATCAAAAAAGCAGGCAATGGAAATAATTAATTCTTTAACATATTATCAGATTCAGGATAAGCTAGCTTCTATGATTAATATGCTTTGCAAAGAACCTAAAAAGAAGAAAAATCCAATAGGTAATGGGGCTGATAGAAGAAAAAAAATAAATGCATGGATAGATGTGGAAGACAGAAATGAATTATTTGTTTTTTATGGTCAGGTGAAATTGGATGTCGAGGAGAAGATATCGGAAAAGGAAGGGAAAGCCCCTTTTACATATTATTGCTTAAAAGTATATAATCAAAATAAAGCAGGAGAATTAATTTTCCGAACAAGTCTGTATCGAGGAAAAATGAAAGATGATGTTAGTGTTGGTGACTTATACTACATTGCGATTATTGGACAGATTGGAGAAAAAAACTGGAAAATTGATATGGTCAATACGAATGCAGTAAAGTATTGCAAGTGCGAAGAATAGTCTGTAGCACTTGCTACCGAATCACGTATGTGGAGACGGTAGTGTTAATGACGAGGAACAAGGAGTAGCATAATGAAGGACTTTATTTTCCTAATCGGTACGAGTGGTGTTGGTAAATCAACATTAGCAAAAAAGTTGATGGAGCATTACAGAACAACTTGTTCTATTCAGGGGTTTTAGCAAACGGATTGCGATAATCTCAATGATAAAGAAGAAAGGAATTCCTGTATGACAGAGAATCAAAACATTGAATGGAAAGAGTCCTAGCGAGATGAATATCTGAAATGGATATGTGGTTTTGCCAATGCACAGGGTGGCAGGATTTATATTGGCTGCAATGATGATGGCAAGGTGGTCGGTGTTACGAATAGCAAAAAGCTGCTTGAGGATATTCCGAATAAGATTCAAAGCAAGCTGGGAATTGTGGCAGATGTAAATCTACTGAAAAGCGGCGACTTGGATTATATCGAAATTGTTGTCAGTCCGTGGTCATTTCCGGTTAATTATGACGGCGAATATCATTATAGAAGCGGAAGCACAAAGCAACAGTTGCACGGGTGTTTTACCGTGCCGGATATATTGAGAGTTGGGGACGAGGCATTCAAAAAATTAAGGATGCCTGTAGGAATCTTGGAAGTGAAGAACCTGAGTATATCGTGCACGGCGAAGACATAATGGTGAAATTTACAGCTCTTGAAAGTGCAATGATTTCGGATTCCAAAGCACCAAATGTCACAAAGGATGTCACAAAGGATGTCACAATGGAAGCAAAGCTAGAGGCATTAATCAAAAACAATCCTTCTGTAACAACAAGTGAATTAGCAGAGCAATTATCTGTTAATAGAAGAACGATTCAAAGAGCACTAGATATTTTGAAGAACAAAGGGACAATTGAACGCAAAGGTGGAAAGCGTTATGGTTATTGGGAGGTTCATGAATAAATCACTTCATATGGATTGATGCGTTCCCCCAAACCGATAAAGAAATCGTGGACACATTCCCGCAAACGGACAAGAGCACAAGACATCCTTGCTGTACTCTCGAGCCACGTTAAGACATTCGAATACAAACGACAAAGTGGAACGCAGTGTGTTCTGAATTGTGGAGTCACAATTTGTGGCGTTAAAGAAAAAAAGAGAAGAAGCAAATATTGTATCCGAATTTGCGTCTATATAGGTGAAGGAATTATTTAGTAGAATTGTCCTATCAGGAAGGGGAATGGTATGAAGGACGCTGCGATTATCGATTTATACTGGCAACGTGACGAAACAGCCATTGCAGAAACAAATCGTAAATATGGTGCCTATTGCCATACGATTGCATTTAATATTCTTTCATTGAAAGAGGATGCAGAGGAGTGTGTGAACGATGCCTTACATAAAGCGTGGAACACGATTCCGCCGGAGTACCCTAATGTATTTCGGGTATGGATTGGAAAAATTGTACGAAATTTGGCGTTGGATCGTTGGAGAAAAAATCATGCAAAAAAGCGGGATTGTGGAATGGAACAGTTGCTTTCTGAATTGGAAGACTGTATCCCAAGCATGTCATCTGTGGAACAAAGTATTGAGATGGCTGAATTATCACGTGTCATCAGCAATTGGCTGGATACGCTTTTACAATGGGAGCGTGTTGTATTTATTCGGCGTTACTGGTATGGAGATGCATTGAGTCTTCTTGCGGATAAATGCAGTATGACACCGGGGAAACTTGCGCAGAAAATGTATCGTATGCGTGCCAGCTTGAAAGCTTATCTGGAACAGGAAGGGGTGATTTTATGAGCAGACATTCAGAAAAACTCTACCAAGGAATTACCGACATTCGTGACGACTTGATTAAACAAGCCGAGAAACTTCCGCATCAGAAGAAGGATATACATAGGAAACGCATTCTTGCACTGGCGGCTTGTGCAGTGATTGCTGTGGGAATCGGCAAAATGATATCATTACAAGGTGAGGGTGTTGCCAACCCTTATGGTGAAAGAGCAACTCCTGCGGCAAGTGCACCTGTTGATGATAACGCTTCCGGTGGTGATTTCTCAAATTCAACGGTACCGATTACTTCGTCCAATGTGATGGGATATGAAGATGATTCGGAAGACGATGCGATTACATCTTATCGAATGGCACAGGATTTCGGATATGAATTGTTACAAAAAAATGCCGATGAGACAAATCCGATAATATCCCCTGCTTCGGCATATTTAGCCTTGACCATGGCAGGAATGGGTGCCGAGGGAGAGACCAAAAAAGAAATTCACAATGTATTGGGTTCTGATATGTCCTCCATTTCCGAACGATTAATTCAACATTTGTCTTATGAAAATAAAACCGGGAAATTGATTATGGCCAATTCCATATGGACAGATACAAGCTTTATTGTGAATGAGCAATGGCCGGAAGACGTCAGTCGATTATTTGAGGCAGAAATATTTAGCAGAAATTTGAATAAGCTTAAGACAGTAAAGGAGATTAACAGATGGGGAAAGGAGCGCACAGAGGGGCAGATTTCAAAAATACTGAGAAGTCCATTATCAAAGGATGATATGTTTGTAATCCTTAATGCCGTCTATTTCAAAGCTGACTGGGAACAGCAATTTGACAAGGCATGTACAATGAAAAGAACGTTTACAACCGCTGCAGACAAAGAGATTAGTGTCGAGATGATGCATAATTATCATGCACATGAACTTTATATCAAAGATGAAACGGTTGAAGGTGTGATACGTCCATATCAAGACAGCAATCTTGTTTATGTTGCGCTGATGCCGACTGACGGTGCGACTGTGCGCGAAATGTTGCATAAACTAACGGGAGAACAGGTATCGAAATTAATGGAGAGTCAACAATCTACCTTTATGGATTTAGGGCTTCCA
>CAYRJT010000172.1:0-5833 GCA_964424675.1 uncultured Lachnospiraceae bacterium | reverse complement strand
CAGCCTGATGAGGCGGTACATAGATTCCGCCGTATTTTTTTGCACATGTCAGTCCGAACATGTGGTCATCTTCATTAATGGTTCCGCCGACTGCGCAGAGTGAATTGTGGCAGTTGGTCAGTACATAGGGTACCGGGAACTTCTCAAGTCCTGATGCGCGTGCTGTCTGGATAATTCCTACGAAAGTAATATCGTGAGATGTCAGCTTGTCAAATTTGATCTTGAGTTTTTCCATATTGTCAGAAGTATTGTGTGCCTTCAAAATGCTGTAGGCAATCGTTTCCTTGGCGGCTTCTTCGGGAGCTGTCTGTCTGCCGGTGGCTTCTGTGACTCTTGCCATTGCATCCTCATTATCAGGAATGATCTGGGATCCATCGATCAGGTAGGCGCCGCTGTTGTATAGTTTAATCATTGTTGTCCTCCGTTTCATGATTCTATGATTGAATAATTGGTCTTTTTTGTCCGTATTCATTCTATATTACATTTGGGGGTTTTGCAAGGGGGTTACGAGGGAATTGAACGGGTTTAGACGGGACGAATATGGATTGGACGGGCGCGAATCGGCATCGCATAGCAGGCGGGATTTCTTCGGGCGTCGTCCCCTTCAACCTCAGAGATGTGGAAAAGCAGGAGATTGACTCCTGCTTTTCCACTGAGTTTTCAGGCTCCTTTGGCCAATGTCAGAAATCCCGCCTGCTATGCGATGCCGATTCGCTTGGTTTTAGACTCGTTTTGTTGTGTTTGATAGCGTTAACTGGCCTGTCATTCATTTTGCAAAATGAGTGATGGCGAAAGTGTGATTGTTGTGAATGCATAGAGAAAATAGGTTACAAAAGGAGGGGGGTGTTGTAGAATTAGGATATGTATTATCTGGGAGGATATTGTGGGATGGAATTTGTTCGGGTAGTTGGGAATGATGGAAGGGTTTATTTTGGGGGGAATCAGGATTGGTTTCGGAGTCATACGAGAGCTCGTGGGGGATGTGGTCCGGTTTCGGGATCGAATGTACTACTGATGATGGCATGGAGGCAGGAGGATGTACGGGCGAAGCTGGGTGCGCGGATTTCTGGAGATGGAGTGGTTTCGCAGAATGATTATGTGGTGTTTATGAATGACGTGTATGATACGATGGGTACGTGGGAGATTCCTGTTTTGAGATGGATTTATGATCGCTGCAAAAGAGATAACAAGTTCTTTCGGAGGGTATCGCCAAACAATGGGCGTAGTATTTATGGCTATGTAAAGGGTGTACTCCGGTTTGGGATGCAGCATGGGCTGTATCTGAAAGCGCATGCACTTTCTACTATATTCTGTGATTATGATACGGGGTTATCATTTATCCGCAAAGGACTGGATGCGTGTGGCGCTGTCGGGCTGCTCACATCTTATAACAGACATGAACTGACTTTGTTTCATGGAGAATACAACTGTCAGGATGCTCCTTATCAGGCTACGGGCGGCATGCAAAATCATTTTGTCACAATTACAGGAATTGATTTGTCAGCCGGATCGATCCGGCTGGTGGTTTCAACCTGGGGACGAATCGCAATGATTGACTATGCAGAGCTTGCTGCATCGTGGCAGCACAGGAAAGCTCTTGACAGTGCATTGATTTATTTTACTCCTGCCACCTCTGTCGAAACCGCAGAGAGTATAAAAGAAGCCGCACGAGTACTTCGCACGGCTGTTTGTTGTTCTATATGGAAGTCATCAGGTTCTGCTGAAAAATCCTGAATGATCTCCGTTCTCGCATGCATCAAAGAAACGCTGCAGAGCCCGCTGATAACGTTCTGTGTCCGTCATATAGCTCATGCAGTGTGCAGCACCCTCAAAAATCTCCAAATGTTTGGGGGCCGTGCAGGCATTGTAATTGGTACGGCTCATTTCTGTCGGCACAAATGTGTCTTCATCTCCGTGAATAAACAGAATTGGAACCTTGCTGTGTTGGACGGCTTCTGTGGCTGATGCGTCCTTCAGTGAAAATCCCTGTCTGGCCATCAATGCAATGTCCAGAAGATAGATCATCGGGAATGAAGGTATGTGGAACAGTTGTTTTGCCGCATGCTTTATTTCCTTCCAGGGTGTTGTATACCCACAGTCTGCAATGACACCTTTCGTTGACGGCGGCAGGTTCAGTTCACTTGCCATCATGACCGTGGCGGCTCCCATCGATCCACCATTCAGATACAATGGCATGTCTTCACCAAGACGGTCTGTCAGATAATCCAGCCAGGAAATGCAGTCATATCTGCCCATGATACCATAACACATCTCTCCGTCACTGAGTCCACAGCCACGCTGATCCATCAGCAGCACATTGCACTGGTGTTCATGCAGAAACTTTGATAATAATACAAAATCCTTTTTGCCATTACCTCTGAAGCCATTGACACATACCACTGTTCTGACGGCATCTTCAACCGGAAGATAATATCCGTTGAGATGGAGACCGTCAATGCTCTTGATACCGATCTGCTCCAGTGGCTGTGCGTCCAGCCACACTCTTGTTCTTTGGATCTCTTCCCGGAAGGGTTCCATGTCTTTCGACATATCTTCTGATTTTCCTGGTCTTATAAATGCAAATCTGTAAAAGAAAATACCGGCGGCAGCTGTTGCAGTCAGCAGACCTGCTGCCGTTCCGATTATGATCTTATGCTTTTTCATAGAACCACCTTGTCCAGATGCCAGATATCATCAACATACTCCTGTATGGTTCTGTCTGACGTAAATTTACCCGAACGTGCTACATTGATCATGGCACTTCTTGCCCAGCCCTTTTCATCTCTGTATGCTGCCTCGACTCTCTTCTGCGCCTCTGCATAGGATTGGAAATCCTTCAATATGAAATAAGTATCCGCCTTCGCTGTACACTGCGTATTCAGCAGTGAATTATACAGGTCTCTGAACATCTCCGGATCATTGGGCATATAGAAGCCATTAATCAGCTGCATCAATACCTTACGGATCTCCGGATCATTGTTAAAGATATCTGTCGGATGATAACCGCCGTTGTTTTCATAATTGATGACTTCATCAGAGGACAAGCCAAAAATAAATGCATTTTCCTGTCCCACCTCTTCAACAATCTCGACATTGGCTCCATCCATTGTGCCCAGTGTCAGCGCTCCGTTCAGCATAAATTTCATATTACCGGTTCCGGATGCCTCTTTGCTGGCTGTAGAAATCTGTTCAGATACATCTGAAGCCGCAAAAATCAGTTCCGCATTGGATACCCTGTAGTTTTCAATAAATACAACCTTGATCTTGCCATTAATAGATGTATCATTATTAATCACATCTGCCACAGTATTGATCAGCTTGATTGTCAGCTTTGCAACTCTGTAGCCTGCTGCCGCCTTGGCACCAAAGATAAATGTACGCGGATAAAAATCCATTTCCGGATTTTCTTTAATCTGATTATAAAGATGCATAACATGAAGAATATTCAGCAGCTGGCGCTTGTATTCATGCAGTCTCTTGACCTGTACATCAAATATGGAACGCGGATCTACCTCTATTCCGTTATGTTCCAGAATATACTGAGCCAGCTTAACCTTGTTCTGGTACTTAATATTCATAAATTCCTGCTGCGCTTTCGGATCGTCCGCAAAAACTTCCAGTTTACTGATCTTCGGCAGATCTGTAATCCATTCAGAACCGACATGAGCCGTTACCCAGTCTGCAAGCAGTGGATTGCCGTGCAGTAAGAATCTTCTCTGGGTAATACCGTTCGTTTTATTATTAAACTTCTCCGGCATCATCTCGTAGAAATCCTTCAATTCCTGATTCTTCAGGATCTCCGTATGCAGTCTGGCAACACCGTTCACCGAAAATCCTGCTACAATTGCAAGATGCGCCATCTTGACCTGACCATCATAAACAATTGCCATCTTGCGGATCTTTTCTTGATTGCCTGGATATTTTGACTCTACCTGAATCAGGAATCTCCTGTTGATTTCCTCTATAATCTGATAAATTCTGGGCAGCAATCTGGAGAACAGTTCAATTGGCCATTTTTCGAGCGCCTCAGACATGATTGTATGATTTGTATATGCACATGTTCTGGTCGTGATCGCCCATGCCTCATCCCATTCCAGATCATAGTCATCCATCAGAATACGCATCAGCTCTGCAACTGCAACAGTCGGATGCGTGTCATTGAGCTGGAATATTACTTTTTCATAGAACTTCTTAATATCATCATGATTACGCATATACTTCTCTACTGCTTCCTGTACACTCGCTGAAATAAAGAAATACTGCTGCTTTAATCTCAGTTCTTTTCCCGCATAATGATTATCATTTGGATAAAGAACCTCTACGATATTTTTTGCCAGATTTTCCTGCTCTACTGCCTTTTGATAATCTCCCTTATCAAAAGAATCCAATTGGAAGCACTCCACAGGCTGTGCATCCCAGATACGTAGCGTGTTTACGATACCATTTCCATAGCCTACGATCGGCAGATCATATGGAATTGCCTGTACAGACTGGTAATTCTCCTGTGTGAAATGATTACGGCCAAATTCATCGGTTTCTACACGGATATTTCCTCCAAATTTAATCACCTTGGCATATTCTGGACGTCTGAGTTCAAATGGATTGCCGTCCTTCAGCCAATTATCTGGAGCCTCTATTTGATATCCATCCTTGATTCTCTGCATAAACATTCCATATTTATAGCGGATACCACAGCCATATGCTGCATACCCGAGCGTAGCCAATGAATCAAGGAAGCATGCCGCCAGACGTCCAAGACCACCATTACCCAATGCAGCATCTGGTTCCTGATCTTCTATTACATTTAGATCCAAGCCAAGCTCATTCAGCGCTTCTCCCACTTCTTTATATGCCTTTAAATTGATTAGGTCGTTTCCTAAAGCTCTTCCCATTAGGAATTCCATGGATAGATAGTATACTGTTTTTAAATCTTGTTTTTCATACTCTTTCTGTGTCGTCAGCCAGCAATCAATAATCTGATCCTTAATTGCATATGCAACAGCCTGAAAAATCTGCTGCTCATCAGCTTCTTCTATTGTCTTCCGATACAATGTCCTGACATTATACAATACACTTCTTTTAAATAATTCCTTGTCGAAATGGGGGGGTGGTGCAGACTTTTTTATCATAACGTTATCCTCCGATATTTTTATATCCATATTATTCGGCTGTTTTGGCAAATAATATGAGACAGGTAATGAAATACCTGTCTCATATAGTATACATTTTATCTATCAGAAATGCAAATTTCAACGCTGGTCTGTGATCTCAAAGCTCTTGCCAATGCTGTTCGATACATCAAACGGAATCTGATCTCTGCGCACCTTAATCATCTTCGACATGCAGCGGCTGGTCAGAAAATGATACAGTACATAATCCTCGTGAATCGTAATCTTGATCTGCTGCACTTTGATATTTTTGCCATAGGTTAGTCTGGGACGAATAAAATCCATCAGATCTTCAAAATTAGTATAAGAATTATAATTCATAATCATATGATAACCTCTGAGCAAACACAACGCAACATATTAATAATAACTTTAATTTACATTTTTCGCAATAGCTCTTTTGTAAAAAACTTATTCTTTTTACAATTTCTTAACGCCCAGTATGACATTTTCTCCGTTGATGTTCCATTCTTTTACATATCCATCCATCTGGTCATTGGAAATAGCTTCTGCAAGAACCTTTCCTTTTATGGCGCTGCTGTTCTTTTGTATCAATTCGGCCAGTTTATCATTACCGTCCACATAAACATAAATGTGATCCATGACCTCAAAGCCTGCATCCTTACGCATTGTCTGAAGCTTGCTGATGACCTCTGCCACATTGC
>CAYRJT010000171.1:0-5836 GCA_964424675.1 uncultured Lachnospiraceae bacterium | reverse complement strand
CCGTAGATGATTTGAATATGGAGCTAAATGAAGGCTCACTTGTCGGACTGATTGGTCCGAACGGTGCAGGCAAGACAACCGTCTTCAATATGCTGACCGGTGTCTACACGCCTACAAACGGTCGTATCCTGTTAGACGGCAAGAGCATCGTCGGCAAAAAGCCGAATGAAATCTGCGATGCAGGAATTGCACGTACCTTCCAGAACATCCGTCTGTTTGACAAAATGACAGTATTAGATAACGTTAAGGTGGCTCTGAACAGCCACTACAGCTATTCTCTCTTCGAAAGCTTCACCCACCTGGGCTCTTATCGCAAGAAAGAGCTTGAGATGAATGAGAAGGCAATGGAAATCCTGCAGGTATTTGATCTGGATGGCCAGGCAGACTATATGGCAGCCAATCTTCCATACGGAAAACAACGCAAGCTGGAAATTGCCAGAGCACTCGCAACCAATCCCCGGATTCTGCTCTTAGATGAGCCGGCGGCCGGCATGAACCCAGCCGAGACACAGGAACTCATGCAAACGATCGAGCTCGTCCGCAACCGGTTCCATGTGACCATCCTGCTGATTGAGCATGATATGAAGCTCGTATCCGGCATCTGCGAATATCTGTATGTACTGAACTTCGGTACACTGCTTGTTCATGGCAAGCCCGAGGAAGTTCTCAATGATCCTAAGGTCATCACGGCATACTTAGGTGACGAGGAGGATGAAGAAGGAGGGGCAGCTCATGGCAATGCTTGAAGTTAAGGATTTAAATGTATATTACGGTCTCATCCATGCATTAAAGGATGTCTCCTTTGAAGTCAATGAAGGCGAAATCATCGCCCTGATCGGTGCCAATGGTGCCGGTAAGACTACGATACTGCACACAATCACAGGTCTGCTGCAGGCCAAAAGCGGTTCCATTATCTTTGAAGGCAAAGACATCACGAAGATGCCCGGCTACAAAATCGTATCTCTTGGCATGGCACATGTACCGGAGGGGCGTCGCGTATTTGCAGAGCTGACCGTCTATGAAAACCTGATGATGGGTGCCTACACCCGTAAGGACAAGGTCGAAATCGCAGACTCGCTTGCCGGTATCTATGAGCATTTCCCACGTCTGGAAGAACGCAAGAACCAGTTAGCCGGTACACTCTCCGGCGGCGAACAGCAAATGCTTGCAATGGGTCGCGCTCTGATGAGCAAACCACGTATCATCCTGATGGATGAACCATCTATGGGACTCTCTCCGATCTATGTGAATGAGATCTTCCACATCATCAAAGAAGTCAGTGAGAGCGGCACGACTGTATTGCTGGTAGAGCAGAATGCCAAGAAAGCCTTTTCCATCTCTGACAGATGCTATGTACTGGAAACAGGTAAGATCATCATGGGCAATGATGAATTAAGTGATGAATCCATTAAAAAAGCCTATTTAGGTGAATAAAGGAGGGGTTTCACATGAGTAAACCGGTTATTACGATAGCAAGACAGTATGGCAGCGGCGGCAAGACCATCGGACAGATGCTGGCAGACGATCTGAAGGTCAACTGCTATGAACGCGAAATCATTTCCATGGCATCCGAGGACAGCGGCATCAATGAAAGTCTGTTTGCCAAGGTAGATGAACGGATCGGCGTCAATTCTTTTTTCAAGATGAATCATATTTATAAAGGGAAGCTCGTCTCTCCGGAAAGCGACGGCTTTACATCCAACCAGAATCTCTTTAATTATCAGGCAAAGATCATCAAGGATCTGGCAGACAGGGATTCCTGCGTGATCATCGGCAGATGTGCGAACTTTGTACTGAGGGACAATCCTGATGTTGCCAGTGTGTTTATCTATGCTGATGCAGATTTTCTTCTGGAGAATGCACTGGAACGTACCAGCTTCTCTGAAAAGGATACGATCAAGTTCATTGAAAAAACAAATAAATACAGAGCCGATTACTATAAATATTACACCGGTCGTGACTGGTACGACCTGCGTGGCTACGACCTCGTGCTGGACAGCGGCAAGCTCGGCTTTGACGGTTGTAAAGAGGCAATTAAAGCCTATATGAACATTCGCTTCTAAAGAACACTTTTAAATATCTGTATTTTTACTTGCAAAATTATTTTTTTTCATTATAATAAGAGGTTGAGTGCTTAAATACTCAACCTTTTTTAATGCATAGGATGTTCAATTACAGGGGGAATGAAAATGGCAGCATACGAAATATTTAAGGATCTGGCAATCATCATTATCTTTGCCAAGTTCTTTGGAATCTTAGCGAGAAAATTAAAGGCTCCGCAGGTCGTTGGTGAGATCATTGCCGGACTGATCATCGGACCAAGTCTGTTAGGGCTGGTCACTGCATCCGACTTTCTGGTACAGATGGCGGAGATCGGTGTCGTACTGATTATGTTCTCAGCCGGTCTGGAGACTGACCTGAAGGAACTGATGAAGACCGGACCGATTGCATTTCTGATTGCATGTGCAGGTGTATTTATCCCGCTCGTCGGTGGTACACTCATGAATATGGCCTTTTATGGTGCCTCCGCAGTCGGCTCTCTGGAGTTTTACAAATCCCTGTTTATCGGTGTCATCATGACTGCCACATCTGTCAGCATCACCGTACAGGCTTTAAAGGAGCTTGGCTACCTGAAAGGAAAAGTCGGCACTACGATCTTAGCTGCTGCCATCATTGATGATATCATCGGCATTGTTGTCCTGACGTTTGTCATCAGCTTCAAGGATCCTGAACAAAGCATGAGCCGTGTTGTGATCAGCACGATCCTCTTCTTTGTATTTTCAATCATAGTCGGATATGTAACCTACAAGATCTTCAAATATGTAGACAGAAAATATCCGCATACCAGACGTATTCCGATCGCAGGTCTGGCTCTCTGTCTGGCTATGGCCTATATTGCTGAAAAATTCTTCGGGATTGCAGACATTACCGGTGCTTATGTAGCAGGCATCATCCTGTGCAGTATTCATGACTCTGACTATATCGCTGAAAAGATGGACATCAATGCCTATATGGTATTTGGGCCTGTATTCTTTGCCAGCATCGGACTCAAAACCGATATTACCAGCTTTTCAACTGAGATTCTGATTTATTCGATTGCATTTGTCGTTGTCGCCATGATTACAAAGATCATCGGCTGCGGACTGATGGCAAAATTGTGTCGTTTCAATGGGGCTGATTCCCTAAAGATTGGTGTCGGTATGATGACCCGTGGCGAAGTTGCACTGATTGTATCTCAGAAGGGACTATCCGTAGGATTACTGGAGCCTGTTTACTTCACATCCGTGATTTTGCTGATCATAGCATCCTCGATCCTGACTCCCGTGATTCTGAAGCTGCTCTTCGCAAAACATCCGGAGGCCACTGCTCCTGTCAAGGCTTAACTTAATTTGGTTTACATAATTTCTGTGTTTTCTTATAAAAAATACACTTCCATACAGAAGTGTATTTTTATTTACTTCTTAATTGTACTTCTCCGCAGCTTCTTTGCCTCATACAAGGTCTCGTCTGCCTGATTCAGTACCTCCTTCAGCATAAAATCAGGCTTGCAAATAAATTCCTTGTATCCTATGGAGGCCTCTATATAATAAGGTTTGTCACTCGTTTCGTTTAGAATACGGTATTGCTCTGTAATTCCCTTCATCACCCTCTCAGCTGCATCTGGCTCCTTTCCGATGAACATCATGACAAATTCATCACCGCCGATACGCCCCACAATACTTTCTCCTTCATAGGCTTTCTCCAGCAGCTTTCCGATGGCTATAATGGCATAATCCCCCTCCACATGCCCAAAGCTGTCATTGATTTCCTTCAGATGATCCAGATCGCCGAAAAACAGAACTGCTGTCTCACCGGAATGTACCTTATTCATCGTAATTGCACGTTCCACAAAGCCACGTCTGTTCAGACAGCCTGTCAGCTCATCATACTCAGACAGGAAGTTCAGAACTTCATTTTTGTCCTCAATCTCCTGCAGAGAACGCTCCAGCTTGTTCTGTGTCTTTCTCTGCATCTGACTGATCTCCACATAGCGAAGTGCCGCGCCGATCTGCATGCTCGCACAATACATCAGTGACATATCCTCCGGTCTGGTCTCTCCGATCAAGATACCATAATGACGTTTTGCTGCAAATATATTGTAGCAGAACATGCAGGAATGACCCTGATCCTGCACCATGGACATAAATCCATTTTCCCGGTTTACACACGGTCTCTCGTTTTCACGATAAGCAACAACATTCTCTCCCTCAAAATATCCTGCCAGATACATCTTATCCGGACACTTCCACTCTTCCTGCTGGGTATGCTCCACCGGCTTCTCCAACAGATAGATATACGCCTTGGTTGTCTTGATTGCACGCAGCTTGACCAGCACATCATAGAACATTGTCTTCAGATCCGTTGAATCATTGATCATATCTCTTACGATCAGTGGCATGAACCACAGATCATACTGAAACTCATCCATGGCCAGTTTGCCCTCACGCAGCACATGTGCCTGAACATAGATCTGACTCTCCTTCAGCAGACTCATAAAGAATGTATGCAGGTCGGGAGACTGCGAGATCTGAATGATCGTCTCAAACAAATCAGACAGGCATCTGGTCAGTGCATTTGCAGATATATATTTTCCGTATTCACCTCTAAATAACGATCTCAGCAGGTTCTGGATATGCTGCTTGTCAAAATTGATACGGTTATCATTCAAGGACGCCTTCATGATGGTCTCCACATAGGCATAGATCGTCTCTCTGATATGGACGCGTATTTGCTCATTGGAATCCGTCATGATGATCTCTGATACAATCTTCTCAGTCAATGAAAGAGCATATGTCTCTGCATTGTCCTGTGTCAGCTTCTGCGTCAGCAGCATTCCCGAGGATGTCTCACTCTTACATCCGCATGAACTGCGGCGTACCAGATTGCCGGGCATCAGTATACCATATTTCCTGCCGCCGGTACACAGCTCCATTGCATTTTGCAGCGCCATATATCCCATATCGTATGCATTCTGTGTGACAGTCGTCAACGGCGGATCCATTGACTTTGTAATCTCATAGTTATCATAGCCCGTCACTGCCAGATCCTTCCCAACACGGATGCCCCGGCTCTCGCATACCTCATATACACCGGCAGCCATCTGGTCATTGGCACATACAAGTGCCTCTGCGTCCGGATTCAGATCCAGCAGATGCTCCGCCTGTCTTTTGATATACTCCGAATAATCTCCAAACTCCACCATATCGTCTGATATTGGCAGTCCATATTTTTTCATGATATCCAGATATGCCTGATATCGTTCAAGGGAGTCTCTATTATCCTTTGGCCCGCTCAGATACAGGATCTTCCGATATCCATGTCCAACGATCAGATGCTCAATGCAGTCATACATACCGCCATAATTGTCAGAAATAATATAGCTGGGAGTCTCAGTCTCCTCACGATCCTCCAGCAGAACGCGCGGAATATCACTAAAACGATCAAGAAAGGCCTGTTTGTCCAGATCCCTCCAGAAAATACAGATAGAACCATAAGATATAATCAATGCATCCACTTTTCCAAGCAAAGCATAGTCATATACAGTATTGAATTGATAGTCATAGTCATTTTCCGTATCATCGCCCAACAGATGTGTATAGAAATATCTGCTGTGCATACCCAGAAAATACAATACATTCACATTGATTTCCTTTGCTGCGTGATAGATTCCCTTCATCATATCCATCGTATGTGGTGATGTTGCATTTCCGATCAGGATACCAATTGTATATTGTCTACGGCCTTGAATCTCATTTCCCTTTGACATGGTAAAATGCCTCCTCATTACAAGCAAAGC
>CAYRJT010000170.1:0-5856 GCA_964424675.1 uncultured Lachnospiraceae bacterium | reverse complement strand
TTCCATGCATCTACATCAAACACGCCCTGTGTCAAGATGCGTAAGGATGGTATCACAGGAAGGCTCATGAATGACAGCGTCATGAAAGGATCAATCTCATGCTGAACTCCCTGCAAATATGCCTGCTCCTTCACCTCATTCAGCATACGGTTGGTATCCTCCAGACTGACTGTACTCATCAGACCGGCAATCGGCAGTGGAAGACCGGCAGTCAACTCACCATCCTTCACAACCGCGATACCGCCTTTCAGCTTAATCAAAGCATTGACTGCAGCTGCCATCTCCTCTTCCGATGTCCCGATCACTATGATATTATGAGAATCGTGTGCAATGCTGGTCGCTACAGCCCCAGTCTGCAGACCATAGCCTGTAATCAGTCCGATACCGATGTGTCCTGTATGATGATGTCGCTCCACAACCGCAATCTTCAAAACATCCTTTGAAAGATCAACTCCATCAGCATACCCGCAATTCTTGGATACAATCTCTCCGGGAATCATACCAATAAGAGGCAGACTGCCCTCCTTCGAAAAATCTGAGGCAGATACGCTGTCAAGATGAAATGTGTCCAGCGCCTCTCTGCTCAGCTCACTGTCGATCACAGGCATCTTGATATCACACAGCTGGCCATCAAAGACAACCCGCCCGTGCTGGATCACTGTCTGTACCTGAAAGCTCTCAAGACTGTCTACAATCGTCAAATCTGCATCATAACCTGGTGCAATCGCTCCCTTGGTCTTCATATTAAAATATTTTGCAGCATGACAAGTACCGGCACACACTGCAGTGATTGGATCCACGCCGCCCCTGACTGCTTCCCGGATAATATAATCAATATGTCCCTTCGTAAGCAGATCACTCGGATGCTTATCATCCGTTGCAAACATACATCGATCTGCAGTTTTGGACATCAGTAAGGGCAGCAGTGCCTTCAGATTCTGAGCGGCCGTACCCTCTCGGATCATGATATACTGTCCTCTCGCAAGCTTCTGCTTTGCATCCTCCAGGTCAGAACATTCATGATCAGAATAAACTCCTGCCGTCACATACGCATTCAACTCAGCTCCGGATAAAAACGGTGCATGTCCATCTACGATCTTCCCATGATTGACCGCATCGGTTACTTTTTTCATCACATCCTCATCCTGCTGTACACATCCCACATAATTCATAAGCTCAGCCAGTCCGAGCACTCGGTCTTCCTGATAAAATGGTTCTATGTCTTCTGCTTTCAATGCAGCTCCACCTTCATCCAGTGGTGTAGCCGGAACACAGGACGGAAGCATAAAGCGCACATCCAGAGGCAATCCTTCACTTGCTTCCAGCATATAACGGATTCCATCCGTTCCCATTACATTCGCAATCTCATGAGGGTCTGTCACGACCGTCGTAGTCCCATGCGGTACAACCGCTCTGGCAAATTCCACCGGCATTACAGCAGCACTTTCCAGATGGATATGTCCATCAATCAGCCCTGGGCAGACAATCTTCCCCTGCATATCCAGCTCCTTCTCACCTTCATAATCCTCGCAGATCCCGACGATTACACCATCCGTGATCGCTATATCACCTGACACCAGTTCCTTCGTAAACACATTCACAAACGAAGCATTCTTCAACACCAGCTCAGCCTTCTCCTGCCTCATCGCCGCCCTGATCTGTTTAGACTTTTCGCTTACCGTCATCCTATTTCCTCCATCTACTGCTCTTCTCACAAACCTGCCACCTTACATTCGCTGTTCACTTGCCTTTCACAAGCCTACCGCCTTACACTCGCAGTTCATTTGCCTTTCACATACCTGCCGCCTTGCATTTGCAGTTCATTTGCCTTTCACATACCTGCCACCTTATACTCGCAGTTCACTTACAGCAAACACAGTTGGATGAAGTGAATATGCAAGGAATTAGAAACGCTTGGCATATCACCCTCAGCCAGCAATTTCGGAACACGATGTTCCGAAAAGACTCAGCTGAGCCATGGATGGCGAATCTGAGTCGGTTGCGTCCTACTCCGACCCCTCTCCTGATATGCTTAGCGTTTCTTATTCCTGAAATTCTGAACTGAATCCAACTGTGTTTGCTGCAAGTGAACGTCCGTATATAATAATCCTATCTTTCCTCTCTGAAATACGCCGTTCCAAGCGACATCGGCGGCTGCTGCTCCCTCTTTTTACGCAGACTTGTAATCACCAGTACAATCAAAGTTACAAGATACGGAAGCATCTTAAAGAGCTCCTGTGAGCTTCTGGTCAGTCCTGATACATAGAAATACATCCAGTACAGAATGCCAAACAGATAAGCGCCCCAGATTGCATGCTTCGGCTTCCAGGTTGCGAAGATAACCAGTGCCACGGCTAACCAGCCCAGCTTCTCAATACTGCCATCATTTGCCCATGTGCCCTTTGTATAGTCCATGACATAGAACAGACCGCCCAGACCTGATATACCGGCTCCTATGCAGACTGCCAGATATTTATACAGTGTTACATTGATTCCTGCCGCATCTGCAGTACTCGGGCTCTCGCCAATCGCACGGAGGCTGAGTCCCTTTCTGCTCTTAGACAGGAAATACTGTGCCAGAATCGCCAGAATAATGATCATATAGACCATAAAGCCATAAGAAAATACCATTTTCCCTACATATCCCAGCCCCGACAGACCCGGAATCGCCTTTCTGTACACAGAACTCGTCACAGGTACGGAAATCTGACCCACACCACCGGCAAGCTTATTCAGTGAACCACCAAAAAAGTTTGCAATACCTGAGCCGAAAATGGTCAGCGTCAGTCCTGTTACGTTCTGATTGGCTCGAAGGGTAATGGTCAGGAAGCCAAAGATCAGTCCTCCCAGTGCCGCTGCCAGAAATGCACATAAAAATGAAATCAAAAGACAGATAAACTTATTTGGATTCTCAGCATGATTCTCATAGAAAAACGCTCCTGCCAGAGAACTGATTCCTCCCAGATACATGATTCCGGGAACACCCAGATTCAAGATGCCCGCTTTCTCAGTAAAAATCTCTCCTACACAGCCAAACATAATGACGGTACCAAAAATGACGGCTGCCTGTATCAAAGATATTAGTTGATCCATACTATTTTCCCTCCTTATCGTTCTTATGCTTAAAGATGACTTTATAATTGCAGAAGAACTCACTTCCTAAGATAAAGAACAAAATGATGCCGGAAATAATATCGGATGCAAATTCATTCAGTGAAAACTGTGATGCGATCTCCGCAGCACCACGATTCAAAAATACCAGCAATGCTGAAATCAGGATCATTGTAAAAGTATTGAACTTTGCAAGCCATGCCACAATAATGGCCGTAAATCCACGTCCGCCTACGGTATTCGTTGAAATTGTATGATCAATGCCTGCGACTCCGATAAAGCCTGCCAGACCACAGATAGCACCTGAAATCAACATTGTCCTGATGATGACCTTCCTTGTACTGATGCCCGCATATTTAGCAGTTTCCTGTGATTCACCAACGACACTGATCTCATATCCATGCTTGCTCTTTGTCATATAGAAGAACATGCCCACAGTGACAGCCAATGTGATCAATACATTTAATAAATACGTCTTACCTGCAATAGCCGGAAACCAGCCTGCCATCGTATTCTGGTTGATGATACCGACTGAGTTGGAACCAAACGGATTCTCCCACAGTGCCACACAGTAGGATGTCAGCTGCATAGCCACATAATTCATCATCAATGTAAATAATGTCTCATTTGTATTCCACTTTGATTTGAAAATTGCAGGAATCAGTCCCCAGATTGCTCCTGAGATACAGCTTGAGAGGAACATGACCAGTAATAACAGTCCCGTCGGCAGTTTATCTCCAAGATAGATCATGCAGCCTGCGGTCGCAATACCGCCCATGAGTACCTGTCCCTCTGCCCCGATATTCCAGAACCGCATCTTAAATGCCGGTGCCAGAGCCACTGCTATCGTTAACAGGAACATCATATCACGAATCGTGATCCAGCTCCTCCTGGCGGCTGCAGCTGCTGATGCTCCGCCAAACGCCCCCTGGAACATAGCTCTGTAAACAGCCAGCGGATCCAGGCCAGTCACAAAGTAGATAAACAATGCACTGACGATCAAAGCAAGTATAATACCAGCCAGACGCACACCGATTGCTCTTTTCATAGAGGTGGAGCCACGCTTTGCAATTCGCATCAGCGGCTCATGTACCATGTTGTCTTCTTTACTCATTGTCTGCACCTGCCTTCATCTGTGTCATTAATAATCCGACCTCTTCCTTCGTCGTCTTTCTGCCGTCCAGTATCCCGTTTACCCTGCCTCCGCAGAGCACCAGTATACGGTCGGACAGTTCCAGAAGTACATCCAGGTCCTCGCCAACATAGATCACGGCAACACCCTTTTTCTTCTGTTCATTCATCAGCCCATAGATAGTATAGGATGTATTGATATCCAGTCCCCGTACTGCGTAGGCAGTCATCAGCACAGTTGGATTTGCGTCGATTTCACGTCCCACCAGTACTTTCTGTACATTTCCTCCAGACAGGGTTTTGACAGGCGTAGTCAGGTCAGGTGTTACAACCTCCAGTTCATCTCGTACATGCTCTGCCTTTTGTTTAGGATCTCTATGATTCAGGAAAAAAGATTTACCATTACTGTAATCCTTGAGCATCATATTACCGACCATTCCCATAGAACCAACAAGACCCATGCCAAGACGATCCTCGGGAACAAAGGATAATGCTACTCCCTCTTCCTTGATCTTCTTGGGTGTTTCCCCAACCAGCTCATGAATCTGATCTGTATCTGGTACATGATACAGGATGCTGCTACCCTCTTCTACAGTCTGCAGACCAGCGATCGACTCCAGCAGTTCCTTCTGTCCACATCCGGAAATTCCTGCAATACCCAGAATTTCTCCACTGTATGCCTCAAAGCTGACATGATCCAGTGCCAGTACCCCGTCCTTGTTGTAGCAGCTGACGTTCTTGATCTCCAGTCTTTTCTTCGGATTGACCGGTTCCGGTCTGTCAATGTTTAACTCGACTTTTTTACCAACCATCATTTCTGTCAGAGAAGTCTCTGTCGCATCCTTTGTATTGACCGTACCTATGTATTCACCCTTACGAAGCACTGTTACCCTGTCTGATACAGACAGCACCTCATGGAGCTTATGCGTGATGATGACGATCGCTTTTCCGTTATTTTTCATATTTCGGATGACTGTAAAGAGTTTCTCTGTCTCCTGTGGAGTCAGCACAGCTGTCGGTTCATCCAGAATCAGGATATCCGCTCCGCGATACAGCACCTTAATGATCTCCAGCGTCTGCTTCTGTGAAACAGACATATTATATACCTTTTGGTCCGGATCTAACTCAAATCCGTATTTATTACAAATCTCTTTTATTTTTTCTGCAACTGCTCTGTGATCAAGCTTTCCTTTTTCTTTTAATCCCAATACAACATTTTCTGTTGCCGTAAACAGATCGACCAGCTTGAAATGCTGATGGATCATTCCGATTCCATGGTCATACGCTGTTTTGGGTGAAGTGATGGATACTGGCTTCCCATCTACACTGATCACCCCGCTGTCTGGATAGTAGATCCCTGACAGCATATTCATG
Organism: uncultured Lachnospiraceae bacterium; assembly: GCA_964424675.1. GTDB lineage: Bacteria > Bacillota > Clostridia > Lachnospirales > Lachnospiraceae > JAAYYM01. Next base: position 240 of record CAYRJT010000170.1, on the reverse strand, counting down.
AGCGTTGTCTTCCCGCTTCCGTTTTCTCCAAGCAAGGATAAAATCTCACCTTTTCTAATATCCATGCTCACATTGCTATTTGCCACTACTTCACCAAAGGTCTTGGTAATATTCCTCATCTCAACCGCGATTCCAGACTCCATTGATGTTCTCCTTTCGTGCCCATACGTTCAGATACTCTTTTTCTATCATATCGTAAAAATAAAAGAAAAGGAAGTCCTAAGGGCTTCCTTTTCGAAG
>CAYRJT010000169.1:0-5860 GCA_964424675.1 uncultured Lachnospiraceae bacterium | reverse complement strand
TGTTTTGTTTCATTTGTTAATGCTACGATTCTCATAGTTTTTCCCTCAAATCTTTGATTATTTGATTGATTCTCTCAGCTTCCATCTTCATACTGACCTGATTTACAATCATTCTGGCTGACAGCGGACAGACCTCCTCCAATACCTCCAGACCATTCTCACGAAGCGTAGAACCTGTCTCTACGATGTCAACAATTACCTCAGACAGACCGACAATCGGTGCCAGCTCGATCGAACCATTTAATTTAATGATATCAACCGTCTGATGTTTCTTATTATAAAAATAATCCTTTGCTATACCGGGATATTTAGTTGCCACACGAATCATCTCGTGATGCTGCAGCAATTCCTTCGCTGATGCAGGTCCGCACACACACATTCTGCACTTTCCGAATCCCAGATCAAGCACCTCATAATTTTTGCGATTTTCTTCAAGAATCGTATCCTTTCCTACAATTCCGATATCTGCTGCTCCATACTCTACGTAGGTCGGCACATCCGGCGCTTTGGCAAGAAAGAATTTCAATTTTAGTTCTTCATTGACAAAAATCAGTTTTCTGGAATTTTTATCCTTCATTTCCTCACATGTGATCCCGATTGATTCCAGCATCTCCAGAGCCTTTTCAGCAAGTCTTCCTTTACCCAGTGCAAATGTAATGTATCTCATATGATTATCCTCTTCTTTTTCTAAATATTGATCTCTTCCGTCTGTCCATTGCATAAATCATGACAGACAGCACGATGTTCATCCTGGATGACAATTGCGATATGGATATGATTGTTTTTTGCCTGCTCCAGATAGTCTTTCACAGATAAATCCTCTGTAACCGGCAATAGCTCTATACTGATTCCGGACTTGCGCATTGTCTCTGCGTATCTGATTGCAGTTTTAGAATACGCCTCCGGATAAATCAACAATTCCTGTGGCTTTTGTCTCTCTATCATGATACTCTGTCTGGATAATGCCGACAGTAGCTGGTCCACCGTAACAGCGAATCCGACTGCCGCTGAATTTTTTCCAAATTCATTCAGCAGTGCATCATATCGTCCGCCCTTGATTACAGCATCTCCGCTGCCATATGTATAGGCTCTGAAGATGATTCCGGTGTAATAATGATACTTGCTCAGCATTCCCAGATCAAATGTAACATATTGTTCAGCCTCATATACATGCAGCAGCTCATACAGCTGCTCCAGACGCTCAATTGCATGTATGGAACGTTCATTGGATACGAGTTTCTTTGCAAGCCGGATGGTCTCGACACTGCCGAACAGTTCTGATATTTTCAGGATTGCATCCTTTGCATCTGCAGGCAGATTCAGAGAATCCAGGATATCCATGGTTCCAAAGTAGTTCTTATTGGATATATAATCCCGGAGCATCATTTCTGCTTCATCATCAATCCCATACTCTGAACACAGACCTTTAAAAAACTCTACATTTCCGATGCTGATCTGAAAGTCCCGCAGTCCTGACGTTTTCATGGATGCCGCCACCAAAGAGATCATTTCCGCATCAGCCGCTACCGACGCATCACCGATTAATTCTGCACCAATCTGTGTCGTCTCCTTCAGCCTTCCCTGCAGTTCTCCTGCATTGATAAATGTATTCCCCATATAGCAGAATCTGAGCGGCTTTTTCTCGTCCATAAAATACTTTGCAGTCGCTCTGGCTATAGACGGCGTTATATCCGGTCTCAGAACCAGTGTATTTCCTTCTTTATCAAAGAATTTATAAAGCTCCTTTGATGGAATTGTCCCTATTTTATTGGAGAATATCTCAAAATATTCAAACGTCGGACTCTGGATGTCCTGATAGCCATACAGCTTCAGCTCATGATGCAGTCTGTCCTGTATAAACAGCTTATCTTCATACTCTCTTCCATAAATATCTCTGACACCATCCGGCGTATGCAGTAATTTTTCTTTCATGATTTCCTCTTTCTCAGTACATTCACTTTATCGTGCTAACGTGCTACCATGGTAGCATGACAGATTTTATTATATGTTATGACAACCAAATTGTCAATATCATTCTTCTCTTGTATTTAAATCCAGCTGCAATGCATCCAGATAGGATACTACAACTCCCTGTTTATGCGTAATCTCAAACTTAGGATCCAGCTCCTCAAACCGAAAGCTCTTTCTCCCGCCATCTGCTGCACGATCCCAGAATCTTTTCAAATCGCGAAACGGAAGATAATAGAAGTAATCCTTTGCTGTATAATGAATCAGGATAAATGCAACACCGCCCTGCTTTTCAAATTCATCCATGAAATTAACCTGATGTTCATGGACATTCGCCAATGCAAATGTATCTGTTGCACATTCTTTTGCATCGAAACAGACCGGGATTCCCTGCACGACACCAATGTAATCCACGGTACTTTTTTGCTCAAAATATGCCAGTGTGATATGTCTGCTCTCCTTATCCATCTTGATCGGTGTAATTGGTGTAGGAACCTTCTGGATGAGAGCAAGTCCGTTTGTCCTGTATTTTTCATTTGTTCTGTTGATCAGTTCTTCCAGTACAGAGCCTCGAAGCCCTCTGGAATTCCATGTTGCCATAAATGTACTCCCCTTACATGATCTTGATTTCTCCTGTTACGCATTGAAAACGTTCTGGAACAGGTGCAAGAAATGTTTTCTCCGAAACAGCTGCAAGCGGCTCCTCCAGCTTTGGCATAACCAGTTTATAGGCATGCAGCAGCTGTGATGTGATTCCATATTTCTCTCGATATCTATCATTGATCTTCTGATTTCCGTATTTGGCATCTCCTATAATCGGATAGCCAATTGATGCCAGATGTGCTCTGATCTGATGCGTTTTTCCTGTAATCAGTTCCACCTCCAGCAATGTGCCGTTTTGGATGTTCTGAACGGGCCGGTATCGCGTTTCAATATATGTGCTGTCTTCTGTTTTGCTGTCAAGGATGGTAACGCGATTCGTTTTTTCATCCTTTATGAGATATCCTTTGATCAGCTGTTCTGATTCTACGGTTCCATAAACCGGGCACAAATAGTATTTATGCATCGTCCGATCCTTTAGCAGCGCTGACAGCGTCTGCAGTCCTGCCAGCGATTTTCCGAAAATCACAATACCACTCGTGTTTCTGTCCAGTCGGTTACAGACAGAAGGTTTGAAGGTTTTCAAAATTTCACGGTTCAAAGAGCCGTTTGCCAGCACATGGGAAATACAATATTCATTCAGAGAAACATCTGTATCAGCCGCCTTTTGAGAAAGCATACCGGCAGGCTTATTCACAAGCAGAACATCTTTATCCTCATAGAGAATATCCAGAGGGATTTCTTTTACAATTTGTAATTCCTGCTTTGAAGAAAACCGATTGATTGTCTCATCCGATAAAAACAGCTTTATTTCGTCGCCAAAACATACCTTTTCGCTTCCGTCAGCTTTTTTTCCATTCAATGTGATATTTTTCTTGCGCAGCATCTTAAAGAGAAACCCTTTCGATGCTTCACTCATATATTTTAATAAAAGCTTGTCCAGCCTTTGTCCTGCTTCCTGCTCCGATACCTTTACCACTCTCATAGTCTTTCCTTTGCCAAATTATAATGAAACAGCCTGCAGCAGTGATAATATCTGACTACTCGTTGTATCTTCCGATTCATTGTATTTCTCCTGCATCAGCTGCAGTCTTTTCAAAAACTGTTCATAGTCATTCCAGATTTTGATTTCTACATTTGAAAGATGATTGCTCTGCAGCATAGAACTGATATGCTGCTGCAGCTTTTTTAGAGACTGCTCATCTCCGTCACGATATCCACAGATTGTATTTTGATTGCATGCGATCTGTTGTACCTGAAAGGACTTATCCGGCATCGTAAAAACCAGATCATAATTCATTGGGAGATTCTTCACAATCTCCTGTGTCCTTTGATACAACTCCTGATGACTGTCATGATAACGCAGGAACATGATCATATTGACTGCACTTTTACTGGCAGGCAGCATCCCCAGTATCGCAATGATGGTCAATGCATTTGATTTTGTACCCGTTGTATAAAACCCTATGATTAATATTGCAAATGCAATTGCAAATAAGGTTAGCGTTCTGATGATCGAGACCTTCTTTTGATATCTGATATATCCGTACTGACCCTTTTGTATTTTTTTCATTTGGATCCTTTCTTCGCCTTTTGTTTCTGTTTCAGGTTTTTTCCCTCAGCTTTTTTTTGTTTCAGTAATTCCTTTGCTGCATTCTTTTCATTTGTTCGCTGTGCGATTGACATCAGCCATTTTTGAGAACAGATTCTTGTGATAAAATGAAAGGCTCTCATTCTTGTTCCATAGATGGAAACTTCCTTTTTATCAGAGGAATCTTTCATCGCCATCCTTACGACCTCCACTGCATCTACCATTGCCATCTTTTTATAGGATGGCATTTTCTGCAGCTTTTCAGCTCTGGCAAAAAATTCTGTTTTGACCGGTCCGGGACAGACTGCTGTTACATGAATGCCTCTTTCTGCAAGTTCATAATTCAAAGCCTTTGAATAGCTCATGACATAAGATTTTGTTGCTGCATATACGGCAAATCCCGGCTGTGGCATAAATGCCGCTGATGAAGCCATCTGTATGATCCGGCTTCCGTTGCTCATATAAGGAAGGCAGATGTGTGTGATCATTGTCAAGGCCGTACAGTTCAGCTCGATCATCCCTACAGCATCGTCTATTTCAGCCTTTTCAAAGTTACCTATGATACCATATCCGGCGGAATTGACCAGCATTTTTACAGTTGGCTGATTCTCTGCCAGCAGGATTTCCAGCACTTTCAGCTGCTTCTTGTTGGACAGATCAAATGGTATGATTTTCAAAGGAGTTCCAACACTGCGCTGCAGCTCTACCAGCTTGTCCTGTCTTCTGGCAATGACCCAGATTTCATTCAGCTTCGTATAGGCTCTGTCAATCTGTCTGACAAATTCTCTTCCCATTCCCGAAGAAGCACCTGTCACAATCGCTATATTCATGCAAATCCCTCCTATGATTTTCTTCCGGTTTTCACTCCCGTTTTTCGTTGTCCCTTTCTTTTGATCTGACTGGAAGGAATTCTCGGCATGATCAGACAATGCTGATCATATCCGATCAGATCTTCTCTGTGTTCCTTATGCAGCGCTTCCAGTACAGCCGCATGATTTTTGGGATCCCTGTATTGAATCAAAGCTCTCTGCAATGCCTTTTCATGTGGATTTTTCGGTACATATACAGATTTTCCTGTTCTCGGATCCAGTTCTGTATAATACATTACGGTTGATATGGTCGATGGTGTCGGATAAAAATCCTGCACCTGTTCAGGCATATATCCCAGATCTCTTAAATACTCAGCCAGTTCTATTGCATCCTTCAAAGTAGACCCTGGATGTGATGACATCAGATAGGGCACCAGAAACTGGTTTTTGCCCATTTCCTGATTCAGCTGTTCATATTTCCTGCAAAAACGGTCATAGACATCCTTGCCCGGTTTTCCCATGTAATGAAGCACACGATCTGAAATATGCTCCGGAGCAACCTTGAGCTGACCACTGACATGATGCTCCACAAGTTCTCTGAAAAACGTCTGATTCTGATCATAAATCAGATAATCATATCGTATGCCTGATCTGATAAATACCTTTTTTACTTTCGGCAGCTTTCGAAGTTTCCGAAGAAGCTCCAGATAATCCTGATGATCGACCCTTAGATTTCGGCATGCCTTTGGAAACAGACACTGTTGACTGCGGCACACACCGGATTTCATCTGCTTCTCACAGGAGGGCTTTCTGAAATTGGCAGTAGGACCGCCTACATCATGGATATACCCTTTAAACTCTGGATCATTCTGAAATGCTGATGCTTCTGCTA
>CAYRJT010000168.1:0-5864 GCA_964424675.1 uncultured Lachnospiraceae bacterium | reverse complement strand
CTGTAGAACGTTTTATCGGTATTTTGACAGAGCATTTTGCAGGAAAATTCCCGACATGGCTGTCTCCTGTACAGGTGAAGGTACTTCCGATTTCTGAGAAGTTCTTTGATTACGGAAAGGAAGTCATGAAAGAATTAAAGAAAAACGGCATTCGCTGTGAGATGGATGAACGTGCTGAGAAGATCGGTTACAAGATTCGTGAAGCAAGACTGGAGCGAGTTCCTTATATGCTCGTAGTCGGAGCGCAGGAGGAAGAAGCAGGACTGGTATCCGTCAGAAGCAGATTCGCCGGTGATGAAGGCCAGAAGAAGCTTGGTGACTTCATCAAGGACATTCAGGCTGAAATCGCTTCCAGAACAATTCGTGAAGAACAAGTACAAGAGGAAGCTGATAGAAAGTCCAAACCAAAGAAAGATTGAAGGATTTCATAATTAATGTATGGATGAAGCATAAGAACGTGATATATTACAAATAATAAAGTCATATAAGTTGTGGATACAGCTTATATGACTTTTTTATTTCCTTCAATTAAAAGTATTATGATAAACAGATCAAGGTCAGGAGGTGACGATAATGGTTAATCTGGAATGTAATGTAGACAGCTGTATTTATAATCAAAGAGAGCGCTGTGCAAAAGGGGCAATCAGTGTGCAGGGACGTGAAGCCATGACAATGTGCGACACATGCTGTGGCAGTTATGAGAAGAAAACAGGAGATGCAGCGACAGATTCGTATCTTTCAGGATGTGGCTGCACAGAACCCAAAAGCAACATTCAGGTAGGATGTGAGGCAGCTCACTGCATATATAATGACAATATGAAATGCGGGGCAGAAAAGATCGGAATATCGGGTTATGGAGCCTGCGACTGTGAAGAAACAGAGTGCTCCACCTTCCGTACCAGATAGGCTTTCACAGGATATGACTTGAATTTTGCAGAAAACTGAATTAGTATGGATATATGTCTATTGCATAAAGACGGTATGAAACAGTGGATTTCATACCGTCATATGTGATGGCATCATGTGTCGGATCAACAGGCATAGATCAATATGGATAATGAGGAGACGGGTGATGGCAAAGTTATTTTTCCGGTACGGCGCAATGGGAAGCTCTAAAACGGCAAATGCGCTGATGGTGGAGTATAATTATTATGAAAGGGGCAAGAAGGCACTGCTAGTCAAGCCTCAGGTTGACAGCAGAGATGGAGACAGGGTGATACGTTCAAGGATGGGACTGGAACGCCCGTGTATTTTTGTAGAGGAACTGACGTCTATGACAGATGATCAGATCCGGCAATATGACTGTATCATCATAGACGAAGCACAGTTCGTTAAAAAATCAGATGTAGAATTCTTTTTACATATTGTAGATGATCTGCAAATCCCGGTGATCTGCTATGGACTCAGAACTGACTTTCGCAGAGAGGTATTTGAGGGTTCACTCTGGCTGTTAGCATGGGCGGATGTTCTGGAAGAAATCAAGACTGTATGCTGGTGCGGACAGGGCGCGACCTGTAATGCCAGGTATGATTCTAACGGCAATATCATCAGAAGCGGTGAACAGGTAGTTCTTGGAAGTAATGACAGCTATATTGCGCTATGTAGAAAACATCAAAAAGAGGGAAACTTTGGAAATAAGTGACGGATGTCACGATTTGCAAAAAAGTAATGCATTTCAGAATTGAGTATTGTATACTTGTATTAGAAAATGAGAGATAGAGGGCGGTTTTTAGATTTTGAAGTCCCTCGATAATGGAGGAAATGAGTATGAATTGTGAAAAATGCGGAGCACCATTGGAAGAAGGCACAAAGTTCTGTCCGTCATGCGGAGCGGAAGTAGTCGCAGCAGCAGAAACTGTGACAGAGCCGGTTGAGGCAGCAGAGCAGTCTGCATATACAGAGCCTGAACAGCCGACATATGAGACAGCACCGGTCAACCAGAATGCAGCAAATACATATGGAGAAGAAGCACCTCAGACAGGTAAAGGGTTTGCAATTGCATCTATGATTTGCGGTATTGCTTCTATCGTTTTATGCTGTTTTGGCTTTTTGGGATTGATTTTAGGAATTGCCGGAGTTGTACTGGGCATTATCAGCAAAAAGACAACCACAGAGGGTAGTGGTATGGCACTTGCCGGGATCATTACCGGAGCAGTCGGTGGTGTGCTTTCACTCGGTATTGTGATCTTTAGTGTAGCTGCAAGAGCAGCATTTGGCGGAATGACACCGGAACAAATCACAGATTATTTTTCAAATATGTAATAGCGGCATTATGAAAGAAAACGCAAATCGGGAGTTTTACTTTCTCGGAAAGATCGCGCTGGTGATCGGCATAGCGGGCATGGTGATCTTCTATGTGACCGACGGAGCAGCAGCCGAGTGGTATCCGGCATGCCAGCTCCGGTCATTAACCGGACTGTACTGCCCTGGATGTGGCGGAACACATGCTGTTATACTTTTACTAAGGGGACATCTCCTGAAAAGCTTTTGGGCACATCCGTTTGTACCATATGCAGTGCTGGTATATCTCTGCTTTATGAGCAATATGTGGATCAGCAGACATGTAAAGGCAAGGCAGATCAAAGTGATGAATCTGCTGCCATTGATCTATATTGGAATTGGAATCATATTGCTGCAGTGGATTGTGAAGCTGGTTTGTCTGGTGGGATACGGAGTGTTCTGGATATGAGAAATCGACAATCAAAAGGAGGAATCAATATGTTTTGTGAAAAATGTGGAGCACAGCTCGATGATAACGCGCAGTTCTGTACAGCCTGTGGAGCACAGGTGACATCTAAAACGACTACAGAGCAGCAGGAGAAGCAGTTTGAGAATGTAACAAATTCTTCAGAAATCGTGAATGAGGTACCTGATTCTCAAGGAACAGGAAATGCCGGAAATACAAATAATGCAGGAAACGCAGGCGGATATCAGCAGCAGAATTATCAGCAGCAGAATTATCAGCAGACACCAAATAATGGTGCATACACACCTAAGTCCAAGATGGCAGCAGGCCTGCTTGGCATTTTCTTAGGCGGACTCGGTATCCATAATTTCTATCTTGGAAATACGAATCGTGCATTGATCCAGCTGCTGGTTAGTGTAATCGGTGGTGCTATCACTTGCGGACTGGCATCCGTCGCGATGTGGATCTGGGGACTGGTAGAGGGTATCCAGATACTGTCGGGATCCATCACAACAGATGCACAGGGCAATCCACTCGTGGACTAACGATTTGCAACCGGATTCAGATGATTTTACAGTACATAAAGAAGGCACTTCCACAGAGAGTGGGAGTGCCTTTTCTGCAGCTTCTTTTATCGCCTCTGTACCTGATTTTCTTTGACTTTCCATTGCTTCCCGACTGTGCAGGCTTTTCGCTTGCTTTTGACACTTTCGTATTTAGCTTAGGGTGAATTTTGGACAAGAAGCTTGTTCTATGAGTATTGAAAATTCCAAAACAGTACATTATAAATGTCTTACGTTTGGAATTTTCATACGTTTCTAATACTTTGCTTGTCCAATTCAATAAGACAACTGGCTAAGATTCTGCATTTTGGATTGAGATAGGCTTTTCAGAAGCTTCCTTGTCCAATTCAGCAAGAATTTCCCTGCAACCCCGTGGACTTCTCCCTGCACTACAGCAAAAAAATCCAGCAAATTTTAATTAATATAGTTGACAGGATAGAACATGTATGATAATCTATACTACGATAGACGTAGTACGACAGTCGTAGGAACGACAGACGTAGTAAAGGAGGAGGATGCATTGATCAGCAGCGATGTCATTCGCGGATACAATGATACGATGATCTTGTATTTATTATTAGAGGAGCCCTCTTATGGCTATGAAATATCCAAGAGCATCAAGGAACTGACTGAAGAGAAGTATATTATTAAAGAAACAACTCTTTATTCTGCGTTTACCAGGATGGAGAACAACGGATATATACAGTCCTTTAGTGATGAGTCATCTGGAAAACGACGGACTTATTACAGGATCACAGAGTCAGGACGGCAGTATTACCGCGAAAAATGTGAAGAATGGAATATTACAAAGGAAGTAGTGAATCGGTTTATCCAAGAGGAGGATGAGTGATGGACACAATTATGAATTATCTGAACACAATGTTTGCAACCGTTGCACAGACAGAGCAGATGCAGAAGATCAAAAATGATCTGGCAGCGAATATGGAGGACAAATATAATGAACTCAAGGCAGAAGGCAAGTCTGAGAACGAGGCAGTAGGGACTGTAATCTCCGAATTTGGCAATATAGACGAATTGCTGAAGGATATCGGACTGCAGCCAATGCGTGCAGACAACGGGACAGCCGAAGCTGCAGGAGCAGGCAGTCAGACAACAGGACAGAGAAGAGTCACCAAAGAAGAAGTAGAAAACTATCTGGCTGCAAAGAAGAAACATAACAAGATGACGGCAGAAGGGGTTGTACTGATCATGTTTGGTGTTATATGCATGATATTGCTGTTTGGTATTTTTGAAATGCCAGGGGAACGCTTTTCAACATGGCCAGAGAGTATTAGGGATGCAGGTCCTGTCATTCTGCTGTTGTTGACAGTCATTGGCGGGGTATCATTATTTATCATCAGTGGCAATCAGTTTGAGCGATATGCATATATGGAAAGCGGTGTTTTGATACCCGAAGAGATTCGTCAGGAACTGAGAGATAAGATGGAACAGGACAGAACCATTAATACGATGGCAGTTACAATCGGTGTCGGCTTATGCATTTTTGGCGTTATTGTACTATTGATTTTGGGCGTCATGAGTGAGAAGTATGAGATCATGGGCTCCATTGGAGTTGCATCCCTGCTGTTGCTGGTGGCAGTGGCGTGTTACCTGTTTATCTGTCCTGGTGGGATGAAAGAGGCCTATGAGAAGCTGCTGGGTGTTGGAGATTTTGCACCTGAAAGAGTAAGGGAAAATAAAATTGTAGGAGTGGTTGCTTCGATTGTATGGCCGCTGACGGTTGCTGCTTTTCTCGTATGGGGACTGGCATTTGACGGATGGGAGATCTGCTGGATTCTATTTCCTGTTGTCGGAATCTGTTTTGGTGGATTTGCAGCAGCGTGTGGTGCAATGAATGAAAAAAAGTAGAAAATGTTAAAGGACTGAAGTCGTGCTTGACAGGACGAAACAAGTGTGATAATCTGTTTTAGTGTCGTAGATGATGTAGCAATCAGAAATGACATAGCAACAAGCAGAGTATCCACTCTCACCTCGGGACAACCGCACAGTCGACCGTTACCGAGCGTTCATATCGATTTGTCAGGTACGATGAGTGCCATAAAGACCATGTGACTGCGTGTATAAAATAGCAGCACGATATGAATAACCAGCGGATAATCTGTAGAGGATCCACTGGTTTTTCTTTTGTGGAAATGGGCGCGAGTAATCGCAGGTATTCAACTTATGGAGGTGTAAAGTTATTAGCGATTTAATGATTAATGAACAAATCAGAGACAAGGATGTTCGTCTGGTTGGGGAAGATGGAGAACAGTTGGGAGTTATGTCTTCCAGAGAGGCACAGAAATTAGCAGAGGAAGCAGGACTGGACTTGGTTAAGATTGCACCAGGAGCAAAGCCGCCTGTATGCAAAATCGTCGATTATGGCAAGTTCAAGTATGAGCAGACCAGAAAAGACAAAGAAGCAAAGAAAAAACAGAAAACGATTGATATCAAGGAAATCCGTATGTCTCCCAATATCGACACCAATGACTTAAACACCAAGGTGAATGCAGCTAGAAAATTTTTACTGAAGGGCGACAAGGTCAAGGTAACACTTCGTTTCAGAGGACGTGAGATGGCACATATGTATGCCAGCAAGCATATTTTGGATGAAT
>CAYRJT010000167.1:3954-5911 GCA_964424675.1 uncultured Lachnospiraceae bacterium | reverse complement strand
TTGATTTTATTGATGAAGTCATTACATATGCGGATGGCGGAGACGGAACCGTATACGAACATATGATAAAAATCCTTGATTTCTCGGCAGAGCAGGTAGGCAGTACAGGTATCTGCAAGGGGCTCAGAGCAGACTGGAATGACTGCCTGAATCTTGGAGGCGGCGAAAGTGCCATGGTTTCCTTCCTGCACTACTGGGCCATCGATCATTTTCTGGAGTGTGCATATTTCAAAGGGAATCACGAAGATATAGAAAAGTATACGAAAATGTCCGAGCGGGTCAAGCAGGTCTGTGACAGCGAGTTGTGGGACGGTCAATGGTTTATCCGCGGTATTACCGGCAGCGGCAGGAAGATTGGAACGGCAGCGGATGAAGAGGGCAAGGTACATCTGGAGTCCAATACATGGGCAGTACTGTCCGGGGCAGCTACGGCAGAGCAGGGCAGACGGGCTATGGATAGTGTGTATGACTATCTGTTTACGCCGTATGGACTGATGCTGAATGCGCCGTCTTATACAAAATGTGATGATGAGATCGGATTTGTAACACGTGTCTATCCGGGGGTCAAGGAAAACGGAGCCATCTTTTCACACCCCAATCCATGGGCATGGGCAGCAGAATGTGTACTCGGCAGAGGTGATCGGGCGATGGAATTCTATAATGCACTTTGCCCGTATTTTCAAAATGATAAGATCGAAATCCGGGAAGCTGAGCCGTATTCCTACTGCCAGTTCGTGATGGGAAAGGATCACAGCGCATTTGGCAGGGCGAGACACCCGTTTATGACCGGAACAGGCGGCTGGGCATATTTTTCAGCAACACGCTATATTCTAGGCATCAGACCACAGCTGCAGCATCTGGAGATTGATCCGTGTATTCCGGCTGAGTGGGATGGCTTTGAGGTTACAAGAGAATGGCGCGGTGCAGTCTATGAGATACGCGTCAGCAACCCGAAGCATGTGATGAAGGGTGTACATATCATACGTCTCGATGGAGATGAGGTGGAAGTGGTTCCGGTGCAGAAGAGAGGAACGAAACATATCGTCGAGGTGGAGCTGGGCTGAGAACAAAACAGTCAAAGCACAGCTGCCCATGATACAGGAAGCAGAAAGGATGAATCAGATGATTAAGTTTGGAACAGGTGGATGGAGAGCAATCATAGGGGACGAATTTACGAAAAGTAATATACAGCTGCTGGCACAGGGACTGACAGACAAGATGCTGGCAGAGGGTGTGGCGGATAAAGGAATTGTGATCGGATACGACAGACGTTTTCTGTCAAAGGAGGCAATGCAGTGGGCTGGTGTCGTATTTGCAACAGCCGGAATCAAGGCATATCTGATCAATCAGTCAGGCCCGACTCCACTGATCATGTATTATGTTATGCGGCATGAATTTCCGTATGGCATGATGATTACAGCAAGTCACAATCCTGCTGTCTATAATGGAATCAAAGTATTTACATACGGTGGAAGGGATGCAGATGAGACACAGACGCAGGACATAGAACGCTACATTGAAGCAATTCTGCTGGATCAGGCCGCAGCCTGTATGGAAAACCATAGAGCAGTATGTATTGACCAAAATGGTCAATCAGCAGAATATATGGATTATGATACAGCCAAGGGACAGGGACTGATCGAGGAAATCTATCCGCTCAACGAATATCTGGACAATATTCTGGCAGCAGTAGATGTCAATGCAATCCGACAGGCTGGTTTTCGGATCGCCATTGACCCGATGTATGGAGTCAGTGAGACTTCTCTGACGATGATCTTCCATACGGCACGCTGTGAGGTGGTGACAATCAATGAACGCCATGACACACTGTTTGGCGGCAAGCTCCCTTCTCCATCGGCGGCTACTCTGCATGCGCTGCAAAACTGCGTGCTGGATAAGCATTGCGATATCGGGATTGCAACGGATGGTGATGCTGACCGAATCGGTATCATAGATG
>CAYRJT010000167.1:0-3944 GCA_964424675.1 uncultured Lachnospiraceae bacterium | reverse complement strand
CTGCATCCGAATGACATTCTGGTTCTGCTTTACTACTATCTGGTTAAGTATAAGGGATGGACAGGGCCTGCAGTACGCAACATAGCGACGACGCACATGCTGGACCGGGTGGCAGAGAAATTCGGACAGAAATGTTATGAAGTACCGGTCGGCTTCAAGCATATTTCGGCGAAGATGAATGAAGTGGATGCTGTGATCGGAGGAGAGTCCTCAGGCGGCCTGACGGTACGGGGACATATCAAGGGCAAGGATGGAATCTATGCCGCAGCCCTGCTTGTGGAGATGATGGCCAGAGTTGGCAGAAAGCTGTCTGAAATCTATCAGGATATTCAAGATGAATGTGGCAGTATTTATATGGAAGAGCGCGATTATAAATTCAGTCAGGAGAAGAAGGATGCGATCCGGAAGACAATCATGACAGATCAGAAACTGCCGGAGCTGCCGTTTGAGGTAGACAGAGTGTCTTATCAGGATGGCTGCAAGGTTTACTTTGCAAACAGTGGCTGGGTCGTATGCAGATTTTCTGGGACAGAGCCGCTGCTGCGTATCTTCTGTGAAATGCCGGAAGCAGAGGATGCAAAAATGGTATGTGCACTTTATGAGCATTTTCTGGAATTATAGAAATCTGTATTGGTAGAGGTTTCATAATGTGGTATGCTTAACTGAGATCAATAGTAAAGGAGCAGACCTGTATGCCTGAGAAAAACAGTAAAAAAGTAAAATTGACATGGAGCATGGTGGGAACCCTGCTCCTTTGCTGGCTGCTGCCGTTGACCATTCTGACAGGAGTGACTTTTTTCTTCGTATATGCAAAGATCAACCAGCAGATCGAGCGGACGATCGTGACATCCACAGACAAAGCAGTTGAAATGTGCCAGGGACAGATCACAGATGCAGTGACAGCGTCCAAGAATGCTTCCTATATGACGGCAATCAGAGACAGCTATACAAAGTATCAGAATGGAGGCTCCAAAACAGATTTGTATGAGGAGGTTACGCTCTTTTTAACTCAGCAGTACAGATATAATAAGCAGTTTCTCTGTACCGTTTTGTATTTTACAGAGGATCCGGAGACGATTTACTATACATACAGCAACACAGCGGATGCAACCTATAAGGGAATCAAGGAATACAGACGTGTTGGATTTGACGCTGTCAGAGAGCATGCAAAAGAAATCGATACGGATACGATCCTGATGAATGTGGATGGACATGTTTATCTGGTACGAAATATGATGAACGCATCCTTTGAGCCATATGCAGTCATTGTATCCGAGGTAGATACCGGCGTTATGTTTGGAGCACTGGAGAGTATCTGGGGGTATATGGATGCAGCAGTGTATATGGATGGGGACTGTCTGCTGTCACCACGCTTTTCTGAGACGAGGGAACTGATCAAACAGACGGAAAAAAACGCAACCATGCAAAACAGTGTGTACGGAAGTCTGGAAAATGAGCATTATGTATATAAAACCGTCAAGCAGGACGGACACAGGATGACAGTGCTTGCCAAACTGGATGGGCAGGCAATCGTAGACGAACTGGATGCGATACGCTATATTTTTATACTATTGATTATCTTTATGATACCTTTGATCCTTGTTGTATTTTGGTTCTTTCACAAAAAGGTGACTAAACCGGTCAACAGCCTCGTGAAGGGTGCCAGAGAAATCTATGAAGGCAACTATGGCCATCAGATCACGGAACTTGGAAATAGCGAGGAATTTTTCTATCTTGGGGAGGCCTTTAACAGCATGTCTCTGGAATTAAAACATCAGTTTGAACAGATCTATCTGGAGGAGCTGGCACTGCGCGATGCGAATATTATGGCACTGCAGTCACAGATCAATCCCCATTTCCTAAATAATACACTGGAAATCATCAACTGGGAGGCACGATTATCGGATAACAGGAAGGTCAGTGCGATGATCGAGGCACTGTCCACAATGCTGGAGGCGACGATGAACCGTAAGAAACAGCAGATGGTGTATCTGTCGGAGGAGCTTTCTTATGTGGATGCCTATCTGTATATCATATCCCAGCGCCTGGGAGAGCGGTTTCATTTTCATAAAAATGTAGATGAGAGACTGCTGCAGACAGAGGTACCACGTCTGATCATACAGCCAATCATTGAAAATGCAGTGGAGCATGGCATGATGAATCTGTCTCAGGAAGGAACGGTTTCCCTCTTTGTACATGAGGACGGGGAATACCTCTATATAGAAGTAAAGGATGACGGTAGTCTGACAGAGGAAAGCAAGGAGAAGATAGAGGAATTGCTGCACGGAGGCGGAGGCGGCAGCTCTGTCAGCCTTGGAATCCGTAATGTCAACGAGCGTCTGAAGATTATATACGGACAGGATTGCGGACTGACCATTTGGCCTGATGCAGACGGGCATACAGTCAGTACGTTGAAGCTGCATGTATTCCATAATGACGGAAGCACAAATTTGAACAATTAATACCAATTAGAATCATTCACCTTTGAACGTAGATATTTTATC
The DNA here is from genome assembly GCA_964424675.1 of uncultured Lachnospiraceae bacterium. Classification (GTDB taxonomy): domain Bacteria; phylum Bacillota; class Clostridia; order Lachnospirales; family Lachnospiraceae; genus JAAYYM01. Next base: position 1,440 of record CAYRJT010000167.1, on the reverse strand, counting down.
ATGTACTTACAGGGACGCAAGAACCTGAAAAGAACGATGATAATAGTGTCATCGGAAACATGATTGGGAGGTTTCAAAATGAAAAAAATCGTAGCTTTATTACTCACATGCACAATGCTCGTATCAATGGCAGCATGTGGCAGCAAATCAGCAGCACCTGCAGCTGAACCCGCAGCCGAGGAGACAGCAGAGGCAGCACCTGCAGCCGAAGAAACAGAGACACCTGCAGCTGAGCCCACAGGACCGGTTACATTGAATGTAACAACTACATATGCCGGTAATGACGGCGGTGCAGAAATCTATCAGAAATACATCGCTGCATGGCAGGATGAGACTGGCAATACAGTCAATGACGCATCAGGTACAGCAGATGAGACATTTAAGGCAAGAGTGCTTGCTGACTTTGAAGTTGGTTCAGAACCGGATGTATTATTCTACTTCAATGGAACAGATTCCAATGCATTTGTCAGTGCAGGCAAAGTGGTATCAATCGATGATATCAGAGCAGAATATCCGGACTATGCATCTAATATGAAAGACAGTATGCTGGGTGCTTCACCGGTAGATGGTGTCAATTATTCAGTTCCTGTCAATGGTTACTGGGAAGGAATGTACGTGAATAAGGAAGTATGTAAGGCAGCCGGCGTGGAAATTCCGGGACCGGATACAACATGGGAAGAGTTTATGACGACATGTCAGGCAATCAAGGATGCAGGATATGCGCCCATTGCAGCATCACTGGCACAGATTCCTCATTACTGGTTTGAGTTCTGTATCTTCAATCACACAACAGTAGCAACACACTGCCAGCTCCCGGGAAGCGCAACAGATGCACAGGGTCAGGCATGGGTAGACGGTATTGGAGATATCAAGACTTTATACGAAAAAGGATATTTCCCTGACAACACATTATCAGCAACAGATGACGAGACATTCCAGATGTTCCTGGATGGTAAGGCAGCATTCCTCTGTGACGGTTCATGGAAAGCAGGCGGAATCAGCGAATCAGCTGAAAATATCGACAATTTCACAGTTACCTATGTACCGGGAATGAATGATCGTAAAGCAACGGATATGATCGGTGGTTTGTCATCAGGCTATTACATCACTAAGAAAGCATGGGAAGATCCTGAGAAACGTGCGACAGCAGTTGCATTTGTAGAGTATATGACAAGTGATGCAGTGGTATCAGAGTTTGCACAGGTATCTGCTACAGCACTGAAAAATGGTGCGCAGGTTGATGAGAGTACATTAAACAGCCTGCAGAAGGACTGCCTCACACTGTGTGCAGGCGCAACAGGTATCGCTCCGGCAGTACAGGATCTCGTTCCTCAGCCTTGCAGAGTACCGGTATTCGACGGTATGCCGAATCTGGTAACAGGCAAAGCTGATATCGCAGAGGCTGTACAGGAAGTACTGGATATGGTAGCTGCACAGTAA
>CAYRJT010000166.1:0-5929 GCA_964424675.1 uncultured Lachnospiraceae bacterium | reverse complement strand
GATCTTCCGATTGAACGAAAATATTCATTTAAATCAGGAGTCAATATCATGTTTGGCTGTAATAATTTCTGCTCCTATTGTATCGTTCCGTATGTGCGTGGAAGAGAGCGAAGCCGTAAACCGGAGGATATTCTGGCAGAAATCCGTCGCCTGGCTGATGATGGGGTGACAGAGATCATGCTGCTCGGTCAAAATGTGAATTCCTATGGCAAAAATCTGGATTCACCGGTTACATTTGCAAAGCTGCTGCAAATGACAGAGGAAATAGAGGGCATCAAGCGTATCCGCTTCATGACGTCTCATCCAAAGGATCTTTCTGATGAATTGATTGAGGTTATGGCTTCCTCCGAAAAAATATGCCATCATCTTCATCTGCCTCTCCAGTCAGGCAGTACCGGCATCTTGTCCAAAATGAACCGGCGCTATACAAAAGAACAATTCATCGATCTGGCTGCCAGAGTCCGCAAAGCAATTCCGGACATAGCGATTACCACCGATATTATTATTGGTTTCCCTGGAGAAACGGATCAGGATGTTAATGATACAATTGATGTGATTCAAAAAGTCCGGTTTGATGGGGCATTTACATTTATCTATTCCAAAAGGACAGGGACTCCTGCCGCAGCAATGGAACGTCAGGTACCCGAAGATGTTGTCAAGAAAAACTTTGATCGTGTACTGAAGGTTGTACAGGATGTATCCCGTGAGATGGCAGAGCGCTTTGAAGGAATGACAGATACGGTTCTGGTAGAAGGAATCAATGAGCAGGATCAGACCTTGCTGACCGGCAGACTTGGAAATAATCTGCTTGTACATTTTCCGGGAGATGCAAAACTAATCGGACAGATCGTCAAAGTCAGGCTGACAGAATGTAAAGGCTTTTATTATCTTGGAACACGTTGCGATTCTTAAAAGTTATATGAGCATTAAATTTTTTAAGTACAAAAGAGGGAGAATGAGGAGAAAGTGGAAAAGTTAAAACCAAAGTTGTTTTCTGTCATGAAAACATACACAAAAGAACAATTTTTTAAGGATGTGATAGCAGGTGTTATTGTTGCTATCATAGCATTACCGTTATCAATCGCATTAGCACTGGCATCCGGTGTGAATCCTGAAAGAGGTATCTACACTGCAATCATTGCAGGCTTTGTGATTTCATTTCTTGGTGGAAGCCGTGTCAATATATCGGGTCCTACGGCGGCATTTGCAACGATTGTAGCAGGCATTGTCGCCAAAAACGGAATGGATGGTCTGATCATTGCAACCATACTTGCAGGTGTCATTCTGATCATAATGGGACTTTGCAGACTTGGTAATCTGATCAAATTCATTCCTTATACGATTACAACCGGATTTACATCAGGAATTGCTGTCACAATCCTGATCGGACAAATCAAGGACTTTCTGGGCCTGCAGTTTCAAAATGCTCCGATTGAGACCATTGATAAGCTGAAAGAGATCATAGCTGTTCGCAATACCTTCAATGTACAGGCACTGCTCGTTGGTGCCATTTCTCTTGTCATATTGATTATATGGCCAAGAATCAACAAAAAGATTCCGGGTTCACTCATAGCTGTCATCATCGGTATCCTGATGGTAAAATTTATGAACATGAACGTGAATACCATAGGGAGCCTGTATGATATATCGAACCGGCTGCCTGTTCCTTCCTTACCACATTTTACCCTGCAAACAGTGCAGAATGTTCTTCCTGATGCATTCACAATTGCCATACTTGCTGCAATTGAGTCTTTATTATCCTGTGTGGTATCAGATGGAATGATCAATTCCAGACATCGTTCGAATATGGAACTCATCGCCCAGGGAACCGGCAATATCTTCTCCGGTGTATTTGGCGGTATTCCAGCCACAGGTGCCATCGCAAGAACAGCAGCAAACGTCAAAAATGGTGGAAGAACGCCTGTTGCGGGAATGGTACATTCGATCACTCTCGTTCTTGTATTAGTGGTTCTGATGCCGTATGCAGCATTGATTCCGATGCCGACGATCGCTGCCATTCTTTTTATGGTTGCATATAACATGAGTGAGTGGAGAGAATTTTCTGAGCTTGTGAAAACATCACCAAAATCAGATGTAGCAGTGCTTGCTGCGACATTTCTATTGACAGTTATCTTTGATCTTGTTGTTGCAATTGAAATCGGAATGATTCTGGCAGCCTTTCTGTTCATGAAGCGTATGAGTGACGTAACAGACGTTATGAGCTGGAAATACATAGAGGAAGAGGATGATCCTGAAAGCATTTCATTAAGAGTTGTTCCTGAGCATACGCGTGTTTATGAAATCAATGGTCCGATGTTTTTCGGCGCTTCCGATAAATTTATGAAAATAGACACAGACTGCTCTGTAAAATGTGTCATTCTGCGTATGAGAAGTGTCTCTGCAATCGATGCAACAGCCCTGCATTCTTTACAAAAAGTATATGAAAAATGCAAAAAAAATGGTATTATATTAATACTGTCGCATATCAACGAACAGCCAATGAATGTCATTCAAAGAGCTGGATTTGATGAGCTGATAGGATCTGATAATATGTGTGCACATATTGATGATGCGTTATGCAGAGCACAGGCACTGGTCAGTGAATGACCGGTGATCAAAAACAGAACAGGCAGGAAAAAGCAGTGTCAGAATTATCACCAATGATGCAGAAATATTTAGAGACCAAGGAAGAGTATCAGGATTGTATCCTGTTCTACAGACTGGGCGATTTCTATGAGATGTTCTTCGATGATGCATTGATAGCATCAAAAGAGCTGGAAATCACTCTGACAGGAAAGAATTGCGGACAAGAAGAACGTGCACCCATGTGCGGAGTACCCCATCATGCAATTGACAGTTATCTGAACAAGATGGTATCCAAGGGTTATAAAGTTGCAATCTGCGAACAGGTGGAAGACCCCAAATTTGCGAAAGGACTTGTAAAACGTGAGGTAACCCGTATCGTAACACCAGGAACCAATATCAATATGCAGGCTCTGGAGGAAACAAAAAACAACTTTATCATGTGCATTGTCTATATCGCCGATCAGTTTGGGATCGCCACAGCTGATATCACCACAGGCGATTTCATGACAACAGAAGTCGATTCTAAACGCAGTCTGATGGATGAGATCTATAAATACATGCCCACTGAGATTATATACAATGAGGCTTTCGAAGTATGCGGCATAGAAATGGAAGATCTGAAATACAGGCTGTCAGTATCCATGTATTCACTTGAACCATGGTATTTTGACGATGAAGGCTGCAAAAAATGCCTGAAGGAACATTTTCAGGTTGCCTCTCTGGATGGTCTGGGACTGGCCGATTATGACAGTGGTACGATTGCTGCAGGTGCACTGATGCAGTATCTGTATGAGACCCAGAAAACATCTCTGGCTCATATGACGCATATCACACCATACAATGTCAGTATGTATATGCTGATTGATTCTTCTACAAGACGGAATCTTGAATTGACAGAGACCTTACGCGAAAAGCAGAAACGTGGTTCTTTGCTGTGGGTTCTGGATAAGACAAAGACCGCTATGGGCGGACGTTTGTTAAGAACCTATATAGAACAGCCACTGATTGATAAGGATGCGATCAATGAACGGTTCAATGCGATTGAGGAATTGAACCGTACTGCCATTTCCCGTGAGGAAATCAGAGAATATCTGAATCCGGTTTATGATCTTGAAAGATTATTAAGTAAAATTACCTATAAATCCGCAAATCCCAGAGATTTAATTGCTTTTCAGAACTCACTGGAGATGCTGCCACATATCAAAAATCTCTTGCAGGATTATCAATGTAACGAACTTGCTTCTATCGAAGAAGCACTGGATCCTTTAACGGAGCTCTATGATTTGATAGCATCCTCAATTGCAGAGGAACCCCCGATTGCAATCAAAGAGGGAGGCATTATTAAAACAGGATATCATGAAACCATAGATTCCCTGCGAAATGCAAAAACAGAAGGGAAGCATTGGCTTGCCCAGCTTGAGGAGAAGGATCGTGAACGTACAGGGATCAGAAATCTGAAAGTAAAATATAATAAAGTCTTCGGATATTATTTTGAAGTGACAAATTCCTTCAAGGAGCTCGTGCCTGAGGATTACATTCGCAAACAGACGCTTGCAAATGCAGAGCGCTATACAACTCCAGAATTAAAGGAGCTTGAGGATACCATCCTGAATGCTGAGGACAAATTGTTTTCACTGGAGTACGACCTGTTCTGCGAGATCAGGGATACGATTGCAGATCAGATTGACCGAATTCAGAAAACAGCAAAAGCAATCGCTGCAATTGATGTATATGCTTCTCTGGCTGTGGTCGCTGAGCATAATCATTATGTACGTCCGAAACTGAATGATAAGGGCACGATTGAAATCAAAGACGGCAGACATCCTGTTGTGGAAAGAATGATTCCTTCTGAGATGTTTATATCCAATGATACTTATCTGGATGACAAGGCAAACAGAATATCGGTTATTACCGGACCTAATATGGCAGGCAAATCCACATATATGAGGCAGACCGCATTGATCACTCTGATGGCACAGATTGGAAGCTTTGTTCCCGCAAGGTCTGCAAATATCGGTCTTGTGGACAGGATATTTACACGTGTAGGCGCATCAGATGACCTGGCGAGTGGTCAGAGTACCTTTATGGTCGAGATGACCGAGGTCGCTAATATTTTAAGAAATGCGACCAGCAGAAGTCTCTTGATCCTTGACGAGATTGGAAGAGGTACCTCTACATTCGACGGTCTCAGCATTGCATGGTCTGTGATTGAATATATCAGTAATCCAAAGCTGCTGGGTGCCAAAACCTTGTTTGCAACGCATTATCATGAGCTGACGGAACTCGAGGGCAAACTGAATGGCGTCAATAATTACTGCATTGCTGTCAAGGAGCAGGGCGACAATATTGTTTTTCTCAGAAAGATTGTCAAAGGCGGAGCTGACAGAAGCTATGGTATACAGGTCGCAAAGCTGGCAGGTGTACCGGACATCGTTATAGAACGGGCCAAGATACTCGTTGATGAATTATCTGATAATGATATCACATCAAGAGTCAAGGACATCGCTGCCCAGAGCAGTCAGACAGCAAAACATGCCGTGAAAAAATATGATCAGGTAGACCTCGCACAAATGTCCCTGTTCGATACTGTAAAGGATGACGATATCTTAAATGAACTGGAGTCATTAGATGTAAGCAATCTGACACCAATGGACGCGCTGAATACCATTTACCGTTTACAGAACAAGATCAAGAACAGGTGGTGACAGTATGAGTAATCATAAAATTGAAGTGCTTGACAGCAACACGATAGATAAAATTGCTGCAGGTGAAGTCGTAGAAAGACCGGCCTCTGTTGTGAAGGAGCTGCTGGAAAATGCAATTGATGCCGGAGCCACTGCTGTCACAATAGAAATCAAGGATGGCGGCATTAACTTCATCCGCGTGACCGATAATGGAGAGGGTATTGACAAATCTCAGGTACCAACTGCTTTTCTGCGTCATGCGACAAGCAAGATTAAATCAATAGAGGATTTGTTTACGATCAAAAGTCTCGGTTTCAGAGGAGAAGCATTATCCAGTATCGCCGCTGTCGGTCAGGTAGAGCTGATCACGAAGACAAAGGCGGCTCTGACAGGAGTCCGTTACGTGATTGAAGGAACAAGAGAACGGATATTTGAGGATATCGGCGCTCCTGAGGGAACGACATTTGTCATCCGCAATTTGTTCTTTAATACACCTGCCAGAAGAAAATTTTTACGGACACCTACAACGGAAGGCTCCTACATCACGGAATTAATTGAAAAAATGGCCTTGTCACACCCCAATACAGCAATTAAATATATCAACAGCGGAAAAACAAAGCTGCAGACATCAGGCAACGGACAGGTAAAGGATATTATTT
>CAYRJT010000165.1:0-5938 GCA_964424675.1 uncultured Lachnospiraceae bacterium | reverse complement strand
ATGATTCGTTTTGTATGCATCTGTTATACCTCCCTGCCGATATTAATGAAGTTCTTTAATATGTTCATACCGACATCAGAGCTTTTCTCCGGATGAAACTGGCATGCAAATAAATGATCCTTTTCAACTGCTGCATGTATGAGTGTCCCATACTCTGTTGTCGCTTTCACGATTTCAGGATCATGTGTGTTCAGATAATAGGAATGTACAAAATAAACATAAGACCCGTTTTCAATCCCTGCAAACAGCCTTCCACCATTAATCAAATCCAGTGAATTCCATCCGATATGAGGTATTTTCAGACCTTTGTCTGCTGGTATCCGTATGATTTCTCCGGGCAGCAAACCCAGTCCCTTGACTCCAGGACACTCCTCGCTGCTCTCAAAAAGCAGCTGCAGACCCAGACAGATACCCATAAATGGAGTTTTCCTGTCTGTCACCTCATGTATGACTTCCTCCAGCCCGTAAGAGCGAATCCTGCCCATTGCATCTCCAAAGGAGCCAACCCCTGGTAAGATTACCTTTTCTGCCTTCAGGATTGTTTTCCGGTCACGTGTTACAACCGGTGTTTCGCCCAGAAACTGCAGTGCCTTTTCTACACTTTTAATATTGCCTGCGTCATAATCAATAATTGCTATCATACATTTCATTTCCAATCTGAAGTCATTCTATTGTATTACCGCTTCCGAATTTTGAAACAATTCTTCTACGTTCTGTGTGCTTTTGCCACCCTCAAATTCGCTCTCTTCACCGGCTATGATCGGATTATCCGGCTGTTCATCAGTCTGCTGAGGATCTGCCGTTGATTCAGCAGTATACGGCTGTCCGTCGCTCGTCTGCAGATTCATCGTATCTGTACCGAGGAGAAAATCACTGATTGTTCTGGAATAAACCTGTGGATCCTCAATCGCCAGCCATTCTCTTGCTTTATCCGGACTGACCCCATACTGGTTGGACAGCATATCCTCTATCTGCTGCGCCATAGCTCTGTATTCCTGCATGATGCCCAATAGCTCTGCCTGCTCCAGATATTGATCTGCTGCTTCCATTCCCTGCAGCAATGCATTAAATGCTTCCAGAGTCATGCCAAGCTTTGTATAATTCATATAAGATTGATATTTTCTGTCCAGTCTTAACATCAATGTTGTTTTTTGATATAAATTCTTTTCTTCATCATTCAGATAATGACCAGTCAGGCTCTCATATGCTGCCTCATAATTCTGGTTCTGATAATCCATCGCTGCCTGTCTCATATCCTTGTAGTATGGATAATAAAAGGCTATGGCTGTCATCAGGATCCCGATAGAAGCACACATGATGCTAATCACAATGACCTGCTTCTTCGGCAGCTTCCTTCCAGGAGTCTTCTCTGGTTTCGGTTCTTTGATGACCTTTGGCTTTTTTTCCTTAGATTTTTTATCTTTCTTCTCTTTTGGTTTTTTCTCTTTTTTACCCTTCTTGCCCTTTTTCCCGCTGTCCTCTGCTTCCATTTCATTCAGAAGTTCCTGATTTGCAGCATCGGCATTCTCCAATGATTCTGCTGCTGAGGTCTCGCCGAACAAATCCTTGACTTCTTCTGCTGATTCCTCCGTCATTTCCTCTTCTGTTAATGAATTCAATAATCTGGCAAAAAAGCCGGGCTTTTTCTCAGACTGATCCTTCTTTGCTTTTTTTTCTTTTTTCTTACGTTTTTTCTTTCCTGTATCGTCGTCCTCTTCACCAGATTCCGTATCCTCATCTGGTAATGGTTCTTCTATCGCAAATATATCCTCTCCATCTGCATTTGCACCATCTTCTCCTGACGATTTTTCCAGCATGGCAAGTATATCATCATCTTCTACTGTCTCGTGATTATCATTCTTCTTCAGAAGATCATTGATTTCACTCAGTTCAGAATCGTCTGCTATCTGATCTAACAATTCTGTTACATCTGAGCTGTCGCCCAGAGGGAGCAGTCCATCCGATTGATCGTCCTCACCTTCAGACGACAGATCTTTAATATTCAACAGATCAGCCATATTTGCAAGCTCATCAGGGTCAATCACCAGTTCCTGTCCCTCAACAGGCTGTGATACCGGTGCTTCTGATTGTTGATCCTCAGTGACAGATGTTTCTTCATCTGGTGATGGCTCTGTGTCCAGCTCACCAAGCGATGCCAGCAGATTTGAAATATCTTCGTCCTGCAGGATCTCTTCGCTCTCCACCGTTGGCACAGTGTCGTCATGAAGCTCCGGCAGATCTCCTGCATCAATCGGGTCTTCCTCGATGATCGGGTCTTCCTCAATAACTGGCACTTCCTCGATGACTGGCTCTTCTTCAATGACTGGTTCTTCTTCAATCACCGGTTCTTCCTCAATGACTGGCTCTTCTTCAATGACTGGTTCTTCCTCGATGACTGGCTCTTCCTCGATGACCGGGTCTTCCTCAATAACTGGTTCTTCCTCGATGACCGGTTCTTCCTCGATGACCGGCTCTTCCTCGATGACCGGCTCTTCTTCAATGGCCGGTTCTGATATGGATTTCAGCAGTTGCTCCAGATATTCTTCACTTGTACTCACAGGTCTGGTTCCTCCGTATACATTTCCAAAAAGGGGTCGGGAGTTTATCCCGACCTCAATATGAATCTATATTTACAGTTCTAATGATCAGATGATTAATGAAGTATTAGATGATCAATCTCTTTGACCAGATTTCCAATCTCTGGCTTTGAAAGCTGAGCATCTGCACCAAGAGCTTCACCCTTACGTTTCATTTCTTCATTTACCAGTGACGAGAAGATGATAACAGGTACCGTTCTGGTTGCATCATTTTCCTTGATTAGCTTCGTCAGTCTGTGTCCATCCATAAGAGGCATCTCTATATCAGTGATCACGCACTGTACATGCTTTGAAAGCGTGCCTTCTTTTTCACACATCTGTATGTAATCCCATGCTTCCTGTCCATTTTCCTTCTTGGTCAGATTCACATAACCGGCTTTTGTCAAGGAATCGCCAATCAGCTTATTTAGAAGCGCTGAATCCTCAGCAATCACAATCGCTACGTCACTTCTGGTTCTCTCACCGAGAGCATCGATTTCTGTTACCTTCAGTCCTGTCTCAGGGCTAATATCCGTCACGATTTTTTCAAAGTCCAAAATAATGACCAGTCTGTCATTCAGTTTCACAATACCGGTAGAGATGCCATCTTCTGCGGAATTAACCGTAGCACCCGGCTTTATGATATCCGTCCACGATACACGATGAATTCCGATGACCTGATCTACATGAAAAGCTACATCCAGCTTATTAAAATTCGTTATAATGAACAATCCCTCCGGCTTGCTCTCACCCTTCTGCAGGCAATTATATAAACTGATCGCCGTGATCATAATATCACGCGGCATAAAGATTCCTTCTACACTCGGATGTGCATTCGGTACCGGTGTGACCGGCTGATACGGAATGATTTCACGAATCTTTGCTACGTTAATGCCATAGGAATTCTCCCCCAGTCTGAATTCCAATATCTCTAATTCGTTTGTCCCGTTTTCCAATAAAATTTTAGTATCCATAAGCTCACCTTCCCCTTTTGATTAGCAGTACACCGTCATTATAACATATACTCTTTTAAAAAAACAGATTATTTGCAAAAAATACACCTATTTTTCAATTATTGTAACTGATATGTCAAATCGCCGTCATCACTTACAAGAAGCAGTTCTATCTGGCTGATTTGCTCTGTCACGCTTTCCTCAATTTCAAATACGACAACTGTATCCTGCGTCTCCTCACCCTCCAGAGTTCCACTGTATACAGACAGATCATTTAAAAGAATCGTTGTCTGCGAATTAATGCGAAGATCTTGATTAATCAATGCACGAAACAGCGGTGCATTTGTGACAACATCACATTCAGCCGCTTCTGCACCTGAATTTGTCAGGTCAAAATGCAGAATCAGCAAATCATATCCCTGTCTGGCCTGCATGGAAAATGCAAGTTCGTCCTCTTCCTGTTCCGGATAAATATCACTTGTTTCATATCCGGTATAAGTCACAAGAAAATCAGGTATACCAAGTGCCGCTGCCAGCTCGGGTGCCTCTGCTGTCATGCCTGTAACCAGATCTGAGTTGTCTGTTCCGGTATCACTTCCCGTGGCATCAGTCACTGCCACGCCTGCTTCCGGTGCCGGTGTCTCTACAACAATCGGGTCACTCGTGATCTCCATCAATCCGTTGTTATGCTGTTGATCATACTTTAGTAATAATCCCGCTGCATACTCGGCAACGAGTACACTTTCCTCTTTTGACAGCTGTACCTCAGGTATCAGTCCGCAGCCGCCTAAAAATGTCACACATAATATCAGGGACAGTACAGCATGTACTTTCTTCATAGTATCCTCCGTCGCATTGATAGCTATATTCTAACACCTCAGCATCATATCCGCAAGATAACGATATGCTTTTTACAACTATTTTCCATCCAGCTCAAACCAGAAGGCTACACCATTATCGTAATTTTGAACTCCATACTTCTGGTTAATGGAATCCATAACTGCCTTTACAATGGACAGGCCAATACCACTGCCTCCGTATTCACGTGTTCTGGCTTTATCTACCTTATAAAACTTTGTCCACAGCTGAGGAATCGCATCCTCTGCAATCGGATCACCTGTATTGAATACGGTAATCCTGACCGTTCCGCCATTTTTCTCTATTTTCACCTCAATCATCTTTTGGCCGGCAGCATAATGAATGGCATTGGACAGATAGTTTCGGAAAACCTGTTCTGTTTTAAACTCATCTGACCATACATAAACCGGCTGATCCTCATCAAATACGATCCTGATATCATCCTGTTTTAATAATATATCTACAGACTGAATACAATTTTTGATCAATTCAGTGACATCAAAGCGTTCCATCACGATACTTTCATTTCCGGATTCAATCTGATTCAGCTCGAGCAGATTTTTGACCAGCGTATTCATCTTATTGGCTTCGTCCATGATGACATCGCAATAAAAATCCTTGCTTTCCTCATCATCATGAATACTCTCCTTCAGCCCCTCTGCATAGCCTTGTATCAACGCAATCGGGGTTTTGAGTTCATGAGACATATTAGACAGAAATTCCTTACGCATCTCGTCAATTTCAGTTTTTTTCTGCAGATCGCTCTGCAACTCATTATTTGCAGTTTTCAGTTCCGATATTGTTTCCTCCAGCGTCGTTGACAGCTGGTTCATATGATCTCCCAGTAAGGCAATTTCATTTTTACCGGCTATTTTATATTTCGCGTCAAAATCCAGATGGGTCATCCGCTCAGAGATATTGACCAGCTCCCAAATCGGTTTTGTAACCTTTCCGGATACATAGCTAATCACGAAGGCACTTAGAATAATGGCTGCAAGACCGATACAGGCAAGAAAACGGTTTGAGATATCAGCGCTGTCCCGGATGCTGTCCATGGCAGAACGCATAATGATCAGGTTTCCATTTTCCAGAGTCCCCCACAGCTCAATATACTCTGTATTCATCCTTGGATCCTGGGTTGTCTGGAGGATATAGTTGTCCCCCTGTTTCAGAACACGAGCAACTGTATTCCCGCCCAGCAGATAATCCAGCAGTCTCTCATTCAGCAGCTTTGAGTCATGCATGGATGACTTCAGTTCCTGCGTCTCTGTATCCAGTATCAGTACATCCAGACTGTTTCTGGAGCAGATCTGGTCAAACACCAAATTAAAATCATCAGACTCAATCTCATTCTGCGTCAGCGAAGTATCTATATTGCGGTATGCATTCAGCAGTACATGCTCTTTATTCTGCAGATACACCTTCTCTAAAAAGGTATTATTAACAAACCAGCACAATAAAATTGTGCCGGTCATTAATCCAATAAATATCAATGCAAACTGCGTTTTAATAGAATGTTTCATTCTGATACCTCAAATTTATAGCCCATTC
>CAYRJT010000164.1:0-5948 GCA_964424675.1 uncultured Lachnospiraceae bacterium | reverse complement strand
GCCAGCATTCTTTCACTTGCTTATTTTTTTAAATCATCTGTTGCAGGATTATTGATCAGCTGTCCGGTTTCTGTAAAGCGTGAGCCGTGACACGGGCAGTCCCAGCTATGCTGTGCGATATTCCATTTCAGGGCGCAGCCCATATGTGGACAGCGTTTTCTTGAAAAGGACAGGAGATTTTTTGTAGCCTCAAAGGCATTGATGAACAACTGAGGTCGCAGCATGGTTCTGTGTGGGTTGTAGATCGCAGCATAAGGATTTTCCCTGCCCATAATCATATCCCGCAGGATATTTGCAGCAATCATGGAGGAAGTCATTCCCCATTTATGAAACCCTGCAGCCACATAGAAGTCAGGAGTATTTCTCCCATATAATCCGATATAAGGCACCTGGTCAAGTGTCATACAGTCCTGTGTAAACCAGCGATACTTCTCGCAGGCAGCCGGGTAATGCAAATCTGCAAATTGAGAGAGTACCTGATAGCCGCCTCCGCACGTACCGGTGCGATGATCACCTCCGCCGAGAAGCAGCAGACCATCTGCATTTCGAAAGGAAAGACCCTTTCCACTCCCATCGATGTACATGCCATCTACATTCTGCGCATGTTCCAGCGCCAAGACATAGGAGCAGCTCTGATACATTTTCAGAAAATAAGCCCCGTGCTTGTTGGCAATCGGAAAATGAGTTGCTACCACAATGCGGTCTGCAGTAATGCGCCCATGGCTGGTGACTGCCGTGTGCGGTCCCAGCTCAGTAACCTTCGTATGTTCAAATATATGCAGGGATTGAGAAATGGATTGGAGGAACTCCAGCGGATGAAACTGTGCCTGACCGGAGATCTTCACAGCTCCGGCTGTAGGCATTGGCAGAGAAAGCTTTTCCAGATAATCGGCATCATACCCCAGTAAATCATATGCCCGCTGTTCCTGTTCCAGCTCCCTGCGGTCTGTCAGAGAATAGACAAAGGAATCCTTGACTTCATAATGACATTCAATATCAGAACAAAGTATGCGAAACTGCTCCAGAGCAACCAGATTCGCCTGTAAATACATCCTGGCCTTTTCGATACCGAATCTTCGGATCAGCTTGTCATAGATCAAGCCATGCTGCAAAGTGATCTTTGCAGTTGTATTCTGTGTAACACCACTGCAGATGCGGTCAGCTTCCACAAGAAGATAACTGACCCCCTCCTGTTCCAGCATGTAGGCACAGAGAATTCCTGTGATACCTCCGCCAATGATTAATACATCTGTTTTTGTATCTTCCTTAAGCTGAGGGAACTGAGGGAGACTGACGGTATCCCGCCATAGAGATTCCTGCATCATATTTCAAAACGCCTTCCTTGTTATTTATTTGCATAGTATGTACGTTTTGATTCAAATCCATGCATGACGGCAGGCTATCAGCCTAATGCAATCAAATCACTCTTTTCATAACGGTTGTGCCCCTGCTGCTGCTTTTTGTATTTCCAGCATCGGATGGCGTCATCTAAGGATTTTCCCTGATTGTCCGCATAGAAATCCCGGATATAGGTATTGTATTCGAACTGTCTGTCTATGGTGGTCTTGCCCTTCTTCTGCTCTTCCTTGATCTGATGGTAAGCTTCGATGGCATCCTGATAGGTCTTGCCGGTATTGCTTTTCAGCCATTTCTGAAAGGCAACAGGAAAGGAAAAGCTCTTTCCGATTTGCTCTTTGAAAAAGCTTCGATGCTTCTCAGAGCATACGAAGTTTGGTTCTATTTTTGTTGTAAGGGTAATCTCTCCGATGGGAGCTGCTTTTTTAGCAGCTGGTGCAGCCGCTGTGATCTTTCCGGAGTCCAGATAGTCCGCAATGCGTTCAGTCAGTTCCAGCTTGCCGCCGGCTGTCGGTAATCCATTCTCTCTGCAAAATGCAGTCAGTTCTTCTTTCAGATAATAAAACTCACGAAATGTCTTACTGTCGAGCTGTTGATTCAGGTCAGGTCGTGTATTCATTGTATTTACTTTCTCCATTACGTAAATTTCTGAGAGTCTGTCAAAGGCTATGCCATCACTTATGAACTAACTCTCTACACTGATTTTATCACAATCATTGCAGGGAAGCATTATAAATAATCGGAGATATTCCTGATGATGAAAAAGGTGGAGTATGATAATATAAGGAAGTAAAGAAAAGAAGTAAACCAAGAGAGACCGACGAGAGAAAAGGAGAACTTCATTGAAAATATATGTAGATGCAGATGCCTGTCCGGTAACCAGGATCGTGGAGCGAGTGGCAAAAAAATATGAACTGCCGGTAACACTTATGTGTGATACGAATCATATCCTGTCTTCAGACTACAGTGAGGTCAAGGTCATCAGTGCCGGAGCGGATGCAGTGGACTTTGCACTGACGAATATGTGCCACAAAGGAGATATCGTAGTCAGTCAGGACTACGGAGTGGCAGCGATGGTTTTGGGCAAGGGAGCCTATGCCATCCACCAGTCCGGCAGATGGTATACAGATGACAATATCGACCAGCTGCTGATGGAACGTGACATTTGCAAGAAAATCCGAAGATCAAACAGCAGAAGTCATGTGAAGGGACCATCAAAAAGAACCGCCGATGATGACAGACGGTTCGAGGAATCCTTTGAAAAACTGATTCAAAAATATCTATAGTTTTGTACTGCCAATATCCTTACAGGATCCGCGTCTGATCAGTGAGCAGGGCAGCATCATCTGCATCGGAATGTGATATTGCCGGTAAAGTGATAAGGAAGTCATGATGAAATTTGCAGCATACTCGCCCATCAGCTCAGTCGGTGCATTGACGGTAGTCAGAGGTGGATTTGTATAGGCGGAGGCATTGATATTATCAAAGCCGATGATAGAGATATCATCCGGGACATGCAGACCTCGTTCATTCAGAGCGCAGATCGCACCAAGAGCTATCGCATCACTTGCAGTGAAAATGGCTGTCGGCAGATCATTTTGCTGTAATAGATCAGACATCATCTGATAACCGGATTCAATGGAATAGGAAGCTTCCAGAACATAGGGCTCATATACGAGTCCTTTTTCTTTGCAATAAGCCTCAAAAACAGATTTTCTCTGCTCAAAGTAAACGGTATTTTCTGAGATATACTCTTTACCACCCAGATAACCGACCTTCTGATGCCCCAGTGAGATCAGATAGTCCAGAGCATCTGTTGTGGCATGCAGAAAATCTAACGTCATGCAGTTATGCAAAATCCGTGTTGTATGCATATCTACCAGTATAAAATTAGGCGAAATGCGGGAAAAGGTCTCGATCTCATCCTCTGCAAACTTACCGATACAGATCAGACCGTTCACACCTTTCAGGGCAGAGTAATCTGCATCACCCCGAAAGGCACGGACGACATTGATACTATGCTCAGAACAGTACTTCTCAGCCCCCAGGCGGATTGACAGATAGTAGGGATCCTCTAATTCCTGCCGGATGGAGTACCATTGCAGGATGCCAAAGGTAAGTGTACTTTTGACCTGTTTACCTGTGCTTTTCTTGATATAATTCATTTCCTGTGCAACAGCCAGAACTTTTTGTCTGGTCGGCTCGGAGACGTTTAATGTGATATCATGATTGAGAATTCTGGAGACTGCACCGGGAGAAACACCGGCAGCTTTGGCTACTTCTCTGATGGTAGGCATACGATTCCTCCTCTTAGTAAACAATAGGAAAGGTTTTACTAGGCAATCAGGCTTCAAACGATTGACTTTACATATCATAAATGCTAGTCTGAGTATAGTAAAGCATAGTAATGTTTAGTAAACATATCATAAACAAATCAGCTTGTCAATATCAGGAGGTACAACATGAAAAATACAAAACAGTTAATTGTAGAGTTTGACCGGCAGGAGTACGATAATTTACTGCTGGATATCTATGTAGATCCTAAGGTGCTGAGCTATCAGAGGACACGATATATCAAAGCAATCAAGGAATTTGAGACATTGTACGGAGAGAGCAGCGTAGACATCTACAGTGCACCCGGCAGGACCGAGGTAGGTGGCAATCATACAGATCATCAGCATGGTGAGGTTCTGGCGGCAGCAGTCAATCTGGACATCATAGCCGTAGTGGGCAAGAATGCTGAGGAGAAGATCAAGATAGTATCAGATGATATTGACATTCCTGCAATCGCGGTTGGAGATTATCAAAAGCGTGTGGAAGAGGCCAATACAAGTATTACTCTGGTCAGAGGTGTATGTAACTGCCTCGAGGAAAGAGGGTATCTGGTCGGAGGTATGAATATCTTTATGACGAGTGATGTACTGGGCGGCTCCGGTTTATCCTCATCGGCTGCTTTTGAAGTGGTACTTGGTACAGCGATTTCCGGTATGTACAATCAGATGCAGATCAGTCCGGTCTTGATCGCACAGGCCGGCCAGTATGCAGAGAACGTATACTTTGACAAGCTGAGCGGACTCATGGATCAGATGGCGTCCTCTGTCGGCAGTCTGGTGCATATCGACTTTGCAGACAATGAAAATCCGAAGATTGATAAAGTAGCAATTGATTTTGAACAGTTTGACCACAGCCTCTGTATCGTAGATACCAAAGGCTCACATGCAGATCTGTCTGGAGAGTATTCTGCGATTCCGATCGACATGAAAAAGGTAGCAGCATACTTTGGCAAGGAGTATCTGACACAGGTCAGTGAAATGGAGTTTTATAAGGAGATACCAAAGATCAGAGAGGTTGTCGGAGACAGATGTGTCCTGCGTGCCATTCATTTTTATGATGATAACAGACGTGTTCGGGAAGAAGTTGAGGCACTGCGCAGCAATCAGTTCACAAGGTTTAAAGAACTGATCAGTGAATCGGGCAACAGCTCCTATAAGTATTTGCAAAATGTATATGCCAATATGGATTTTGAAAATCAAAGCATCCCGATGGCACTGGCACTCAGTGAAAAGGAGCTTGGAAGCAACGGAGTCTGCCGTGTACACGGAGGAGGCTTTGCCGGAACGATACAGGTATTTATCAAAAATGATGCCGTGGATGCATACAAGGCAACGATGGAATACTACTTTGGAAAAGGCAGCTGTCATGTATTAAAGATCCGCAAATATGGTGGTATCAGAGTGATCGGCGGCTGAGAGAAAGGAAGATGGAAATGATCAATCAATCAATAGCAGCTTTGACAGCATATGGACTTCGCTGTGGTCTGATTCAGGAGGAGGACAGGATCTATACGATCAATTTACTCTTAGATCTGCTTCATCTGGATGATTATGAAGAACCGGCAGATCAGGCACAGACAGAGTTACAGCCTCTAGAGACGATTTTAGGAAATATCTGCGATTACGCATATGAACAGGGCATTATTGAAGACAATGGTGTGGTTTACAGAGATCTGTTTGATACAAGGATCATGAACTGTCTCGTGCCAAAGCCAAGTGATGTCATCCGTACATTTTGGGAGAAATATGCACATAGCCCGAAGGAAGCAACTGACTACTATTATAAGCTGTCTCAGGACTCAGACTATATCAGACGCTATCGCATAGAAAAGGATATCAAATGGGTTGCCGAGACGGAGTATGGTCCCATTGATATGACGATTAATCTTTCCAAGCCGGAAAAGGATCCAAAGGCCATTGCGGCAGCAGGCAGAGCAAAGCAGTCAGGCTATCCGAAATGCCTGCTTTGCGTTGAAAATGAAGGCTATGCAGGGCGTGTGAATCATCCGGCCAGAGAAAATCATCGTATCATACCGATTACGATCTGCGGACAGCCGTGGGGCTTTCAGTATTCTCCCTATGTGTACTATAATGAGCATTGTATCGTGCTGAACACGGAGCACGTACCGATGACCATCGACCGGGCGGTATTTGAGAAGTTTTTTGATTTCCTTCGTCAGTTTCCTCATTATATGATCTGCTCCAACGCAGATTTGCCGATTGTGGGAGGCTCTATCCTCAGTCATGAACACTTTCAGG
>CAYRJT010000163.1:0-5981 GCA_964424675.1 uncultured Lachnospiraceae bacterium | reverse complement strand
CCACAAACTGCACCAGTGCTGCTATGACCAGAATAAAGACGATGGTCTGCAGATAAGTAATGTGCAGCGGCGTTAATACGAATTGATAAATGGCGCCGGTTACCGCAGAGGATAATGTAATGACAAATACAACCGCACTGCCCATGCCTGCCGCCGTCTCTACCTTCTTGGAAACACCAAGGAACGGACAGATTCCAAGGAACTGACTCAACACAACATTATTTACAAATGCAGATCCGACTGCAATCAACAGTAATTCTTTCATGCCTTCACAGCTCCCTTCTTCTTGGTGATTTTAATTTTTTCTTCTACTATACGTCCGGCACAGGAGGAAGCGTTGACACAGGATGCACAGCCTGAATCGCACTGTATGATCACACCATCCCGTTTTGCCTTTTTCATTTTCAATTTATTCTGCAGTGCCGTCAGACATGCCAGCACAAAAAACGCTCCGGGTGCCAGTATAAAGATGGTCACCGGTTCATACGCCTCCGGCATGATCTGTATATTGAAGATCTTGCCCGACCCGATCAGCTCGCGGAATGCTCCGATAAGCGTCAGTGCCATGGTAAAGCCAAGACCCATACCAATACCGTCAAAAATCGACAGAATCACGGGATTCTTGGATGCATATGCCTCGGCTCTGCCGAGAATGATACAGTTCACAACAATCAATGGAATATAAATACCCAGTGCGCTGTACAGTGAGGGAACAAAGCCCTCCAGTAACAGCTCCACAATCGTTACAAAGGATGCAATGATCACAATAAATGCAGGAATTCTAACCTTATCCGGTATCACATTTCTCAACATGGAAATCATCATGTTAGACAACATCAGTACCGCTGCCGTTGTCAGTCCCATGCCCAGTCCGTTAATGGCTGAAGTCGTAACAGCAAGCGTCGGGCACATGCCCAGCATCAGTACAAAGGTGGGATTTTCTTTAATCAGTCCGTTGAATAATCGTTCCAGTACTTTTTTCATTGCTCCGCACCTCCTGCACTCGTTCCATAGTACATGCCGCTGCTCAGATTACTGTCCTGATAAAATGCAAGTGTTGCATCGACTGCATTGACCACCGCATTGGTCGTGATGGTTGCTCCGCTCAGTGCATCAATCTCATAGTCCGCTGTAGAACCTGTCTTTGTATAGGTAAAGTTTGCAACCGCTTTATTGGCAAACTGGTTTTTAAAAGCATCCTCCTTGGCCTTCATGCCGAGGCCTGCCGTCTCACCGATACTCAAGATTTCCATTCCGGTCACGGTTCCATCCGCCTTGATTCCCATGGAAATCGTAATGTCACCGCCATAGCCCTCATGTGTAGTCGTCATAAATACAAAGCCAAGGCACTCCTTACCGGATTCATCCAGTGCCATCATGACCTCGTCAATCTGTTCGTCCGGATATCCCGCTTCCGCCAGATATTGATTCTCACTGCTGAGTTCAAGGTTCATATCATAGTTATCCTTAGTAAAGGAAGCTGCCTCCGGAAATACCTTCTGGTATGCCTCCTGCTTTGTCTTTTCTTCCTGTATTCTGATTGGTTCCTTGGTGATATCATACACATATCCGAGGAACAGACCGGCAATGACGGTAATGACTGTCAGGATGATCGTATTTTTAATCGTCTCGTTCATCAGATCTCCCCTCCTTTGCCAAAGCATCTCGGAACAGTGATCTTCTCAATCAGAGGCACAAGCAGGTTGCCTAGGATAATCGCATAGGAAACACCCTCTGCAGAAACTCCAAACACGCGAAAGATACCAGTGAAAATACCAAGAATGACACCATATAATATCTTTCCTGTTCCAGTAATTGGGGAGGTTGTATAGTCTGTTGCCATAAAAAATGCACCAAGCATCAGTCCGCCTCCGGCTAACTGTACCGTCAAGTAATTCGGATCCCATCCCTGACCGCCAAACAATCCGATAAATATAACAAATGTAGTCAGATACGTGCCTGGTATCTTTAAATCAATCACGCCAGTGATCAACAATAGAATAGCTCCCAACACGATGGCTATGACTGATGTTTCCCCGATAGTTCCTGCTTCACGTCCAATTACCATATTAAATGTATTAACAGCCGCACCCGCTTTGTACTGAGCCAGCGGCGTAGCCGTAGCGACTCCATCATAAGTAAAGGTCGTCATTCTGGCAGTAAATGAAATCAGCAGAAAGCATCTGGCAGCCAGTGCTGGATTCATAAAGTTCTGTCCTAGTCCACCAAACAGCATCTTTACAACTAGAATTGCAAATACACCGCCGATGACCGGTATCCACCAAGGTACCGATGCTGGAAGATTGAGTGCCAGTAAAAGACCTGTCACGACTGCGCTGAAATCTCCTATTGTTGTCGGCTTTTTCATCAGCTTTGTATACAGCAACTCTGTCAGTACACAGGCTGCTATACAGGTTGCTACTACGATAGCCGCTTCTATTCCAAAATGGTAAATACCAAATCCCGTCGCTGGTAAAAGTGCAATGATAACCACGAACATAATAGAGCTCGTGGATAGTTTACTTCTGATATGCGGCGAAGATGATACATTCATAAGATTGCTCACGATTCTTTCCCCCTATTTCTTCTTATTTGCCAGAATCATCCGACGCATTGATTTGATGCTCTGTGTCAGCTGTCGTTTTGCAGGACAGACATAGCTGCAGCACCCGCACTCACAGCATTCCATGCCATTATTCTTTAAAAATTTTGCCTCATCACCATGCTCCGCATAATCTGCCAGCCTTGCAGGAATCACACGTCCCGGACAGATGCTCACACACATACCGCAGTTGATGCACTGTGTCGGCTTCATCCGTTCGACATCATCCCTCAGTAAACACAATAATGCAGAAGAAGTCTTCGTTGCGGGAACATTTGTATCAAAGATACCGAAGCCCATCATCGGACCGCCGGAAATGATCTTTTCAGGCTGTTTCACAAAGCCTCCAGCCTCTTCGATCAGTTCACTGTAATTTGTGCCGACCTTAACAATAAAATTGCGTGGTTCTTTAATTGCATCTCCGGTCACAGTCACGATTCTGTGCATCAGAGGTTTTCCTTCAATCACTGCATGATATACAGCAACCACTGTATCTACATTGTTGACAATACATCCGACATCAGACGGCAGCATGGAAGAATTGATGGCGCGCTTTGTCGTCGCATAGATCAGCTGACGCTCTGCTCCCTGTGGATACTTCGTTTTCAGTACCTTGACTGACATTCTGCTCTCATCCAGCACCAGATCCTTCAGCTTGCGAATACAGTCAGGTTTGTTGTCCTCTACTGCCAGAATTCCCTTTGCATGCGGGAACAGACATAATATGATTTTCAGACCTGCGACCAGTTTTTCAGGCTCTTCCACCATTCTGCGGTAGTCAGAAGTCAGATACGGCTCACACTCCGCACAGTTTGCAATCACATAAAATATTTTATCAGGATCCTTTGGGGACAGCTTAACATGTGTCGGAAAGCCTGCTCCGCCCATACCGACGATGCCTGCCTCCTTAATGATTTCAATGACTTCCTCTCTTGTCATGTCTGCAAGCTGTTTATGATGGAGCGGTGGTGCCTCTTCGTACAGTCCGTCGTTTTCGATCACGATTGACATGACGTTGTCTCCCGTCACAACACGGCGAGGCTCAATTGCTTTTACAATGCCGGATACCGATGCATGGATCGGCGCTGATACAAAGCCGCCGGCTTCTGCAATCTTTTGTCCTGCAAGTACCCGTTCCCCTTTGACTACGATGGGTTTTGCCGGTGCTCCGATATGCTGCGATAACGGATAAACCAGATCACCCTTTGGGAGCACTGCCAGAATGGGTTTGTCTTTGGAAATCTTTTTGCCATCATACGGGTGAATACCACCCTTGAACGTTAATGCTGCCATAGTCTGCCCTTCCTTGATCAGTTTTGCTGATCTTCATTTTTTGTTTTTCTACTAAGTCTGCTGCGCAGACGATCTGCTGAAATCCTCTCATGTGTCTTCAAATGGGGATATGCATTCATGATACGGCCCTGCTGAAATCTGTTGCTTGTAAATACGGCATTCAGCTTCTTTGCATAGGCTGCAACCCTTTCCTTGACATCATCTGTATGGTTTGTCAGCCCCAGTTTCGATAACTGTTCATTAAACACAGCCTGACGCACATCCATTCTCTTTGAAAATTTTGAAAAATAATTCATTCCGCTGTACTGTTGCCTGAATGCCTCTATCCTTGCATAGATATCTTCACCAGCCTCATAGATTCTGCTGGATTTTACATACTCTGTGAATTCATCGAACAGAGCATCCATTTTGGACAGCTTTTTGGACAGATCAGCTGCTGCTATCGTTGCAAATGTAAAGTCAACAGCGTATACAATTGCAATGATGATGATCAGAATCTTCCCGACTGCCTCAGAATAGAGTGCCACGATCCAATTGACCGCCGGCTGCAGCACAACAAACAGTAAAACAGAACCCGCTCCCCAGCCGATCGTCGAGCTCAGGCAGATTCTTCCTTTATAATTAAACTTCTGGTTGGTATAATCCCACCAGCTCGTATGAAATACAGCTTCCATCACAACTGCCGTCACATACTCCAGTACAGTCGCCACGATTGCACCGACAAAAAACAATACAATGTAATTTCCCGAAAACGGACGCAGTAATAAATACAATGCAGTGGCCCCTACCCCGTATATTGTACAAACCGGCCCGGTTACATATCCTCTGTTCACCAGCTTGTGCTCCTGAACAGATACAAAACAGCTCTCCCAGATCCAGCCTACAACACTGTAAATAATCAGATAGTTCATAATCAGATAAAAACTGATGCCCAGTATTTTCATGTCCCACATAAAGAATGCCCTCCATTCGCTAATCACTACTATACTAGATTTTGACGCAAAATTCTACCCAATTCACAATTTTTACTGCCTTTTTCGTCAAAATATAGTATAATTTAAAAAAGGAGGTGAACCATATGCAGACACAAAAACAGCAGCTGGACGGTGTTGTGGCAGCATATCCGCTGGAGTCAATCGCACCTCCGGAGGAGCTGCTTTTTATTGACATTGAGACAACCGGATTTTCCGCCAATACTTCTTATCTATATATGATTGGCTGTCTGTATTATGTACAAAATGAATTTCATACCATACAATGGTTTGCTGACAGCTACGAAGAAGAAAGTCAGATCATCAGTTCTTTCTTTCGCTTCAGTGAGTCCTTTCATTATCTGGTTCACTATAACGGCGACGGCTTTGATCTTCCCTATCTGAATAAAAAAATTGAAAAATACCATCTTCCATACCTTTTAGATCGTTTTGAAAGCATTGATATTTATAAACGGATCATGCCATATAAGCAGATACTGGCTCTTGAGAATCTCAAGCAGAAATCCATAGAGGCTTTTCTCTCGGTGGATCGCAAGGATCTCTATCATGGTGGTCAGCTCATTTCTATCTATCATGATTATGTGAAAGCACCCACCAGCTATAACTATGAGCTTCTTCTGCTGCACAACTGGGATGATTTAAAGGGTATGCTGCAGATTCTTCCGATCCTTTCATACTATGATCTTTTTCACTCTGCATTACAGTTTGAGAAGGTTCTGTTGAATGAATATGAAGATATCCGGGGGATCAGCCGCAGAGAATTACTGCTGACCTGTTCTGCAAAACAGCCTCTGCCCGTGAACATCTCTTATCAAAAGGAGGACTGCCGTATGATCTGTGATGCCTGTCAGGTCAAATTTAGAGTCCCGCTGCTGCATACAGAATTAAAATACTATCTGCCGGATTATAAGGATTATTACTATCTGCCTGTGGAAGACAGTGCCATCCACAAGAGCGTAGCTGCCTATGTCGATCACGCACATCGTATTCCGGCTACTCAGGCAACATGCTATGTGAAAAAAGAGGCTGATTTTCTTCCGCAATGGCATTCCCGTTTTTCACCTGAATTCAAAACAGCTCTTCGTTCCGCTGAC
>CAYRJT010000162.1:0-5990 GCA_964424675.1 uncultured Lachnospiraceae bacterium | reverse complement strand
AGCTAATGCGCCATGACCGATCTCACGACGTCCCGGTCCTCTGGAAGGCTTTGTTTCGCCTACTGAGTAAGACGGGAAATTATAGTGATGCATATATCTCTTATTGATTTCATTCTCATCTAAGCCGTCAATTCTCTGCACTTCTGATAAAGGAGCCAGTGTACAGATATTGCAGATCTGTGTCTGTCCTCTGGTAAACATGGCAGAACCATGTACTCTGGGGATGATATCTGTCTCTGCTGCAAGCTTTCTGATCTGTGTGATCTCACGGCCATCCGGGCGCTTGTGATCCTTTAAGATCATCTTGCGGACTGTCTTCTTCTGATACTGATAGAGAGCCTCACCTACGAGTGGTAACCAGTCTTCCTGATCAGCAAATGCTGCTTCCATCTTATCTCTGATCACGCGGATATTTTCCTCGCGAACCTGCTTCTCATCCGTAAATACTGCTACCTCCATCTCAGCCGGAGTAACAACTTCCTTCATAGCTGCGAACATCTCTTCCGGAATCGCACAGCTTGTATACTCATGCTTCGGCTTTCCAACCTCAGCTACGATCTTGTTGATAAATGCAATGATTTCCTGATTGATGCTGTGAGCCATGTAGATTGCTTCGATCATCTTGGCTTCCGGAATTTCATTTGCTCCTGCTTCAATCATGATCACCTTCTCAGCTGTAGATGCAACGGTCAGATTCAGATCGCCATTCTTCCACTGTTCCTGATTCGGGTTTACAACGAACTGTCCGTCAATCATACCGATCTGGGTAGTCGCACAGGGTCCGCAGAACGGAATATCAGAAATACTGGTTGCGATTGCAGAACCAAGCATGGCAACTACTTCAGGACGACACTCCGGATCAACTGATAATACCAGATTGTTCAGAGTACAGTCATTTCTGTAATCCTTCGGGAATAAAGGACGCATCGGTCTGTCGATAACACGTGATGTCAGGACTGAATTCTCAGATGCTTTACCTTCTCTCTTATTGAAACCACCCGGAATCTTGCCGACTGCATATAACTTTTCTTCAAATTCTACACTTAACGGGAAGAAATCAATTCCCTCTCTCGGCTTCTCAGATGCTGTTGCCGTACATAAAACGGTTGTGTCACCATAGTGCATAAGAGCAGCACCGTTTGCCTGTGCAGCCACTCTGCCTACATCTACTGTAAGGGTACGGCCGCCGATTTCCATGGAATAACTTTTGTACATATCATTCTCCTTTCAATGGTGTTATGAATCCACTCCTGATTCATAACTGTTCACGGCAGAAGAATTGATATTTCCGAAACAACTGATGGATACACGAATCTCTTCATGGATTCATCAGTGGTCTCGGGTACATTCTTCTGCTTGACTGCTGTAACATAATAAATAGGGCGAAAGCCTTCCGTTCTGGAAAGCGGCTCCGCCCTGTTATGATTACTTTCTGATTCCTAACTTCTCAATCAGTTCACGATATTTCTCAATATCTGTTCTCTTCAGGTAATCCAGTAATCCACGTCTCTGACCAATCATTTTGAACAGTCCGCTTCTTGAGTGGTGATCCTTCTGATTCTTCTGGAGATGCTCTGTAAGTTCCTGAATTCTTGCTGTCAGAACCGCAATCTGAACTTCCGGTGAACCTGTGTCGCCTTCTTTTCTTGCGTATTCCTTCATGATAGCTGTTTTCTTTTCCTTGCTGATCATATTCATATCCTCCTTTTCTTCATCGTAACGGTCAGATCATGATTATGACTGCCGCTCATGTATCCGCTCTCACTAAGAATCGGTCGGAGTGTCCTGATCCTGAGTGGGGCTTTTCACACTTTGGAATTATATCATACTATTTTTCATCTGTAAAGGACTTGATTTACATAATTCTTCTGACCGCAAGCGGTGTTCTATAGGTCGCATTAGAAATCTTGATACCAGTTCTTGCACTTGATGCATGTACCACCTGACCTCCGCCGATATAAATTGCCACATGGTTAATCGTACTGCCATTTCCGTAGAATACCAGATCGCCCGGTTTTGCCTCGGATAAACTGATGCCTGTACCACAGCCTGCCTGTGCACGGCTGGAATGCGGCAATGACACACCGTAATTCTTAAATACTGACATTACGAATCCAGAGCAGTCAGCACCATGTTCCAGACTGGTACCGCCCCATACATACGGATTGCCGACAAACTTCTTTGCAAAGGATACCAGAGATACTCTTGTATCAGATACACCCTCACCCATCTTCAGCTCTGTCAGAGTAACTGCCTTACCCAGTTCTACTGCAATATCTACAAATTCCTTGGAAATAAAACCTTCTTCATCATCGATTGCGATCTTAACCCATTCACCGGTATCCTCGAGAACTTCAAGCTCTTCGCCTTCAGGAATCAGCGTAATGACGTTGCCGTTCAGAGATGGTGCCGTACGCACCTTTAATGTCATCGTGTTGACAGTCGCCATGGCCGTCTTAACTTCCTCTGCCTTTGCAGCTGCTTCTGTACCGGTATAGAGAAATTCTGCACTGACATATCCTTCTACCTTACCGGATTTGATTTTCGCCCAGTCACCTTCTATGGATAAAATCTCACACCCTGCGTTTTTGGGCATTTTACCAATGATCTCTCCATCTTCTCTGGCTTCTTTTCTGACATTCAGATGATTGTCCACATGAGCAATCCCAAGATTCGAAAATCCATATGTTTCTTCTGTTGTCTGTCCGACGACAATCACAGGCGCTTCTGTCTTGGCTGTATCGGCCGTGCCTGCGTCAGTGGCCTTCGTATCAGCTGTTGTTTTTGTATCGGCAGTGCTAGTACCTGCTGCACTGCTGTCAGCCGCATTTTTGTCTGTTACACTGTTATCAGATATGCTGCTGTCGTTTTGCGTTGTGCCGACTGTCATCGTAATCTCCTTAGCCGCACCTGCGCTGATCATACTGTCAAGCGGCTCTGCAAATGCATCAAAAACAAAGCAAAAAGACATCAGTCCACTCATAGCCAGTGCACTCATGCCTTTTAACATTTTCTTGTGAAGCTGTTGATTTCTTCTATATGAATTGTGGTTCATGCAAGATAACTCCCATTGGTCAAAGCTCAAATTGTTACAAAATTGTTACATTTCTATTCGTATTATAACAACATTGAACTATTATGTCAACAATCATTCCTGTCCATCTTTTTCCATAGGGATACGTATGGTGAATAGTGAGCCTTCACCCGGCTTGCTTTTCAGAGTTATGGTACCGTCCCGGTATCCCACGATATGCTTGACAATGGACAGACCCAGACCTGTACCGCCTACTTTTTTATCACGTCCCTTATCCACACGGTAAAACCGTTCAAATACTCGTTCCTGATCTTCTTCAGGGATACCGATTCCGTTATCTCTGACCGTAAGAACCATACTATCATTTTCACGGCTGATGCTGACCCATACCTCACCATCCGGATGATTATATTTAATTGCATTTGTCAGCAGGTTCGTCAGCAGCTCTTCCATCTGATTGGCTGATTCCTGCAGGACGATTGGCTGACAGTCCATATGTACTGTCACCTTCTGCTGTTTCATGATCGGCTGCAGTGATTCTACCACTTCTGACAATAAAGGGGCCATCCGGACCTCGGAGATATCTACTGACAGATCCTTGGTTTCCAGCTTTGATATCATCAGAATGTCATTGATCAGACTTGTCATATGATCTGCCTCTGTGATGATTCTGCGGATACAATCCTCTTCTGCTGCAGGATCCTTTGCCAGATGATTCTGCAGGATTTCTGCATATCCCTTTACGGAGGTAATCGGTGTCTTCAGTTCATGTGAAGCATTTGAGAAGA
Source organism: uncultured Lachnospiraceae bacterium (assembly GCA_964424675.1). GTDB lineage: Bacteria > Bacillota > Clostridia > Lachnospirales > Lachnospiraceae > JAAYYM01. The sequence goes on along the minus strand of CAYRJT010000162.1, from coordinate 2,168 downwards.
ACTCCTGTCTGACTCTGCGTTCAAACTCGAGCCGGTCTATATTTCCCTTGATTTCTATAATTAACTGATCCGTTGTGTAGGAAATGATATTTAGCTCCTCGTAGCGATAGGTTTTAAAATGAAATTCAGGATCATCCCCCTGTATATGCAGCATCTCCTCCGCGATCTCACGCAGTGGCTTTGTGACCGTATCTGAAAAGCGAACAGAAACAAGCATTGCAAGAATAAAGAGAAAGACTGCAGCAAGTGCCAGGGATGGAAACAGTACCTTCAGATAGTCAGTGATCCCACTGAACAAAATCGATACCCTGATCACATGTGTTCCGTCCTCAGACAGCTCTGCCACATACAACATCCGCTCGCCCAATGTATTGGAATAACGTGTCGAGTATCCAAAGCCCTTCAAAAATGCCTGTCTGATTTCTTCCCGGTCTCCATGGTTTTCAAGCGCGGACACATCCGTTGCATCCGTATCTGCCAGAACGCTGCCGTCATCCTTTAATATCGTAATACGTACTTTGCTGCTGTTTTGGTCTGTTGTACGGTCTATTTTTTGTTTCATGTCAAGGACCTGCTGTTCTGCATCCCCTGAATAGTCAATGGCATAGTCTATTTCCCGCACAAGCTGACGCATATTTTCGATGGTTGTCTTCAGCATCTGCCTGCTTGCTACGATATAGGAAATCACGCCAAATACACCGATTGTGATCGCCAGTATAATTAAAAAACGTTGTATCAATGCACGTTTCATATAATTCCTCCAAACTATTTATCAAATGATAGAAACCGATAACCCACGTTCCGAACGGTCTTAATACTTTCAGAACCTTCATCGCCTAATTTCTTTCGCAGTGTGCCGATGTGAATGTCTACCGTTCTTGTCTCCACATCACAGTCATAGCCCCATAATTTATCCAGGAGTTCATCTCTGCTGACGACACGCTGATTATTCTGATACAGATACATCAGCAGTTCAAATTCGCGATACGTCAGTTCCACATTCCTGCCGTCTATCAATACCTCACGGGCACCTGTATCGATCTGCATGCCATTGATGAACAGCTGCTGCGGATGATCCTCCTTCTGCGGCATACGGCGCAGCAGAGAACGGATTCTTGCAGACAGCTCCATGATGCCAAACGGTTTGGTCATATAATCATCAGCACCACAGTCCAGCCCTGTCACCTTATCAAACTCCCTGTCCTTTGCAGTCAGGATCATCAGTAGCATATCCTTAATTTCCGGCATACGGCGAATCCTCTTAATGGCTTCCAGACCATCGATTCCAGGCAACATCAGATCACAGATTGCCAGATCCGGTTTGACCTTGTCGATCACAGCAAGTGCATCCTCCGCATTTTCAAATGCTTCTACCTGATAGCCGTTTCCCTCTAATGCCATCTTGATCAGGTTTCTGATATTCTCATCATCTTCTATCACAAATATTTTCGCCATATAGTGCCTCTTTTCCTCTATTGCATCATATTTATCATTGTACTATAAAAGTCTGACAGAATCAATTGCGCCGGTTTCTCTGAACATTTCCCAATCACAGATATTGACCGCATGGTCACCAATCTTCTCAAGATATTTCGCAATCATTAATACGTCTACCAGACAGTCCGGATCTGCCTTTCTTTCACCGCCCTGATCCTGCATCTTGTCCGTTCGCAGCATTTGTACGACTTCATTCTTGACTTGATTAAACAGATCATCTACCACATCATCCATTTTGATAATCTGAGCAGCGGCTTCCTGATTATTCTGTATAAAGGCATCTACGGCACAGTGCACCATGTCCTTGGCAGAATGGATCAGCTCCGGCATTGGTTTGGAAATCAAATATAAGGAATATTGTTTGTTTCTAAGAGCCAGCTCTGCAATATCAACTGCCTGATCTCCGATCCTCTCTATATCAGTCACAACCTTCAGCGTTGCAGTCACTACACGCAGATCACTGGCAACAGGCTGTTGTCGCGTAATCAGAGAAAGACACTTTGCTTCTATCGCACGTTCCATATCGTCAATGACACGGTCACCTGCTATAATCGTACCAAGCAGTTCCTGATCTTTCCCTTCCAACGCCCTAAAGACCTGGTCTATTGTGTTTTCCACATGCTCACCCATCTCTGCCAGACGGTTATGCAGCTGTTCTAATTCCATTTGAA